>CBCTTO010000064.1:0-8369 GCA_965149855.1 uncultured Collinsella sp. | reverse complement strand
TCCAGCGCAAAGACCCCGCGCTCAGGCGCATAGACGCCCGTCGCGAGCTCCGTGGAGCCACCGCCCGAATCGGCGACGATGATGCGCTCGCCAGCAAAGTCGTGTGCCACGCCAAAAAACGTCAGGCGCGCCTCGACCTCGCCCGGAATCACCTGCGGTTCGAGTCCCAGATCGCGTAGACCGTCCAGCAGCAGCGCGGCATTGGACGCATCGCGCGCGGCACTCGTGCAGGTGGTGCAGACGCACGCGGCGCCAAAGTCGCGCGCCTCGTCCACAAACATGCGGCATGCGGCGAGCACGCGCTCGACCGCCGCCTCGCAAAAGCGGCCCGTCGCGTCGACGCCCTCGCCCAGATCGGTAATCTCGGTATGCTTGGACGATTCCACGATCGCCCCGGCCTCGACCTGCGCCAGCACTAGTCGCGACGACACCGTTCCCAGGTCGATCGCGGCCACCTTATATCGTTTGCAATCTGCCATTGCGGGCTCCCCTCCGGGCGCTACTCGCCTACTCGCCGCTGGACGCGACCGTCTGACCCTCGACGCCGTTAAATCCAAACAGCATGTCGAGCGTATGAATGTACCACGGCGCGTCCTTGCCGACTTCTTCGATCTCCTTGGCCACCTCGCTGGCCTTCTTGGCGTTCGACGACTTCTTTTCAGCCGACGACGAGTCCGAATCATCGTCCAAGCCCAAGACATCAATCCTAGTCTCGCCAGGCATTACCAGGCCCAGGTCCTCGGATGCCGCGTCCTTGATGCCCTCCTCCGAGAGCAGCTTGTCGACGCTTTTTTGCAGCTCGTCGTTATATTGCTCGCGAATCTCGACCTGCTTGGCCAAGATATCGCTCGAGCGCTTAGCCACATACAGGTCGCGTACGGGAAAATACAGGCTCACGAGCGCCAGCGCCACCACGATACCGATAAACAGCGGGCGAAGAGAGCCATGTGTAAAGTCATAGATCGCCTTGACCACCGCATTGTCGTTGGCGTAGCGCATAAAGTCCGAGCCCGAAAGACGGCTCGAGGGCCTGCTCGACCTGTCGTGCGTCTGGGCCGAGGGACGCGACGCATGTGTCGAACGTGCCGGGCGCACCGGTCCATCTGCCGAAGTATTCACTTGAGCATTGGGGCGCGAGGTACTTGTCGGGCGCTGCGTGGAGCGGTCGGCACCGGCGTAGGCGGACCCACCGAGCTGCACCGTGCGCGCACGGCGAGGCGACGGCTCACGCGAACCGGCGGAATAGTACCTGTTGTCGTAAATCTGATCCATGTGCGCCTTGTGCGGTTGAGGTTTGTTTGCGCTAAGTATTCTAGTTATAGCACGAGCGCGCGCACCACCTTCGGCAGCCTTTGCTCGACATAAAAAAGGCGCTGAGCCGTATGGCCCAGCGCCCATAGCGCTTTGCGGCATCCAGCCAAGGCGAGGCGGAACCGAGTCAGCCTCCCCCTCGCCAAATTCGCCCGTTTAGCGAATGTTGTAGAACGCGGCCTTGCCGGCGTAGCGCGCGCTGCCCTCGAGCTCGTCCTCGATGCGGATGAGCTGGTTGTACTTGGCGATACGGTCGCTACGGCACGGGGCGCCCGACTTGATCTGGCCGGCATTGACGCCCACGACCAGGTCGGCGATCGTGGAGTCCTCGGTCTCGCCGGAGCGGTGGCTCACGATGCAGGCGTAACCGGCCTCCTTGGCGGTCTCGATGGCCTCGAGCGACTCGGTGAGCGTGCCGATCTGGTTGACCTTGACCAGAATCGCGTTGGCAGCGCCCAGTTCGATGCCCTTCTTGAGGCGCTCGGTGTTGGTGACGAACAGGTCGTCGCCCACCAGCTGCACCTTGTTGCCAATGCGACGGGTGAGCTCAACCCAGCCGTCCCAGTCCTCCTCGGCCATGCCGTCCTCGATGGAGATGATGGGATAGGTGTCGACGAGCTTCTCCCAGTAATCGACCATCTGAGCGCTCGTATACTCAACGCCCTCGCCCTTGAGCTCGTACATGCCGGTCTCGGCGTTGTAGAACTCGGTCGAGGCCGGGTCCATGGCGTACATGAAGTCGACGCCGGGCTTAAAGCCAGCCTTCTCGACGGCCTTGGTGATGTACTCGAACGGCTCGGCATTGGTCTTAAGGTTGGGGGCAAAGCCGCCCTCGTCGCCCACGCCGCCGCCCAGGCCGGCCTCGTGCAGCACGCCCTTGAGGGTGTGGTAGACCTCGGCGCACCAACGTAGGCCCTCGGCAAAGCTCGGGGCGCCCACCGGCATGATCATGAACTCCTGGAAGTCGACGTTGTTGTCGGCATGCACGCCGCCGTTGAGGATGTTCATCATAGGTGTGGGCAGCAGATGAGCGTTGACGCCGCCCAGGTACTGGTACAGCGACAGGCCCGCCGACTCGGCGGCGGCGCGGGCAACGGCCAGCGACACGCCCAGGATGGCGTTGGCACCGAGCTTGGTCTTGTTGGGGGTACTGTCCGCGGCAATCAGCGCGGCATCGACGGCGCGCTGGTCGAAGGCGTCGAGGCCCACGACGGCGTTAGCGCACTCGTTGTTGACGTGCTCGACGGCCTGCGAAACGCCCTTGCCCAGGTAGCGGGCCTTGTCGCCATCGCGTAGCTCGCAGGCCTCAAAGGCGCCGGTCGAAGCACCCGAAGGCACCATTGCGCGGCCAAAGCTGCCGTCCTCGAGCACGACCTCGACCTCGACGGTGGGATTGCCGCGGCTGTCGAGCACCTCGCGACCGTAGACGTCCAAAATATCGCTCATGTTGTCTCCCTCTCACTTGGAAACGTAGTGGATGCAAGCGACCGGCTGACCGTGCACCATCGGTGCGTCTCCGTAAGTTAGCCATGTCGCACTTTTTGCATTATGCCCTAAGTTAGCCGAGGGATACACTTGATTTTCGAAAAATTTAGCGGGAACGATGAGGCATGTCAGCCCGTCGTTCCCGCAGTCTTACTCCTCCGCCTTTGCAGCATCCCACAGGTCGTTGAGGCCGTGGGTCGAAAGCTCGGCAAGATCCACGTGAGCATCGGCCGCCATCTGCTCCATCGCGGCCCAGCGGCGGCGGAACTTTGCTGTGCTGGCACGAAGGGCGCTCTCGGCGTCGATGCCCTCTTTGCGCGCGACGTTGACCAGGGCAAAGAGCAGGTCGCCAAACTCCATTTCGCGCTCGGGCGTTCCGGGGGCCTCGGCCTCAAACTCGGCACGTTCCTCGGCGACCTCGTCCCACACGTCCTGGACCGTCTCCCACTCAAAGCCCACGGCAGCCGCCTTGCGCGACACCTTCTGAGCCTGCATCAGCGCCGGCAGATGCGTGGGCACGCCGTCGAGCAGACCCTCGGGCGCGGCCTCGCCCGCCGCCACGGCCTTGTCCTTGGCAGCCCTCTCGGCAAGCTTGACCTCGTCCCAAATCTTGAGTACCTCGTCGGAGCTGTCGGCATCCACATCGCCAAACACGTGCGGATGGCGTCGGATGAGCTTGGCGTCGATATCGCGCGCCACGTCGGCCAGCGTAAACTCGCCGGCATCCGCCGCAATCTGCGCATGCAGCACCACCTGCATGAGCACATCGCCCAGCTCCTCGCGCAGATGCGCCGCGTCGTCCGCCTCGATGCAATCGAGCGCCTCGTAGGCTTCCTCGATCATGTTCTTGCCAATGCTGCGGTGCGTCTGTTCGCGGTCCCACGGGCAGCCATCGGGCTGACGCAGACGCCAGATGGTCTGCACCAGATGCTGCAGCTCGGCCGACGCGTCGACCAGCGTGGACAGGTCACGCGAACCCTCGGCATTTTGCTGAGCCATGTGCTGCGCCATGGTTACTCCTCCTCCAGGATCACGTGACGGAACGCGCCGCCCTCGTAGATGCCGTAGCTGTGCGTGCCGTCCTTGGGAATGCTCACGCTGCCGGGGTTGAAGAGCCACAGGCCCGGGTGCGCCTCGCTTGCCTCGTTAACCTTGATGTGCGTGTGACCGTAGACGAGCGCGGAGCCCTCGGGCAGCGCGGGCGCGTGGTCGACGCTGTTGTGCATGCCGGCGCCAAAGACATGGCCGTGCGTCAGGAACAGCTCGCGGCCGGTCTCGTCGAACAGCGTGGCGTAGTCGGCCATGACGGGGAAGTCGAGCACCATCTGGTCGACCTCGGCGTCGCAGTTGCCGCGCACCGCGATGATGCGGTCGGCCAGGGCGTTGAGCAGCGGAATCACGCGCTTGGGAGCGTAGTCGCGCGGCAGGTCGTTACGCGGGCCGTGGTAGAGCAGGTCGCCCAGCAGCACAATGCGATCGGGCTGCTCGGACTCGATGGCGGCGCAGAGGCGCTCGGCCCAGTATGCCGAGCCGTGGATGTCGGAGGCGATGAGGTATTTCATGGGGAGATCCTTTCGAATGGGGTTGATATGGCTAGGCGCAGGATGTCGCCACCAGCCGCGTTATTCAAATCGCAGTGCCGCGCTCTGGGCCGCCCGCATCACGCGCTGGAGCGGCACACCGTGCTCGCGGGCAAGGCGGGCGCAGTCCTCGTACTCGGGCGCTGCACGCTCGCTGCCGTCGGGCAGGGTGGCCACCTTGACGAACACCTCGCCCCATGGCGTCGTTACGCGCTCAAAGCGGCGTGGTAGGCAAACGCGCTCCATAACCTGGCGACGAATGCCGTTGGTCGTGGTTTCCAAGAAGATGATCGTCTGCAGGCGCTCGATATCCTCGTAGGTGCAGATTACCTGCAGCTGCCAGCCGGGGCGGCCTTTCTTACAATAGAGGGGCAGCCAGTGCACCTCGCGCGCACCCGCCTCGCGCAGGCGGTCGGCGGCGTAGGCGAGTACCTCAGGCGACGCGTCGTCGATGTCGCATTCCAGCTTGACGATGGTTTCGGGCGCATCGGTCTCGCGGGACAGCGGGGATGTGCTATCGCATGGCATACGGTCCGGCTCCTTTCCGCGCGGGCTCGTTTTGTTCATCCAAACGCTAGCACATCGCAGGCTGCGCGAGTGTGACGGCGCGTGATGAGCGCGATTTTCCTTGTCGACAAGAAACCGACACTCCACCGCCCCGGCCAAACATGTACATCAGCCTCCAAACATGTCATTATTTGTCGGTTTTGGAGGCTGACGTACACGTTTTGAGAGCAAGCGAGGCCGCACCACGCGCCGCGCAACCTTTCCAATCGATTTCGATCCCCGGCGTGCCCGGCGTGTTGAGAGCTGCGCCATTACAATGAAGCGGATTCGCTTGACGCAAAGGAGCCGCTATGCCCATGTGCCCGCTGGTCGATTGCCATACCCACACCTCGTTTTCGGACGGGCATGCCTCGTTTGAGGACAACGTCCGTGCCGCTGCTGCGGCCGGCTGCCGCGTCATGGTCTCGACCGACCATCTCACCCTGCCCGCCAGCATGGATGCTAACTGCGAGGTGCAGGTTACTGAGGGTGACCTCCCGGCGCATCGTCTGGCTTTTGAGGACGCTCGCAATCTTGCCGCTCAGATTGCGCCAGAACTCACCTTTATCTACGGTTTCGAATGCGATTGGTACGAGGGCTGCGAGCCTTTGGTTGAGCGCTGGTCCCAGGGCGCCGTCGTGCGCCTGGGCAGTGTGCACTGGATTGGCAACCCAGGCGATATCATGGCCGGTGCCGCGGGTACGGCGGGAACGGAGGACGTCGCTCGTCCCGATACGCCCGATTCGCGCTGCGGCTGGATCGACGATGACACCAACCTGCACGTTTGGGAAAACCTGGGGGTACGCGGCGTGTGGGAGCGCTATGTCGATGACTGGTGCCGCGCCTGCGAGAGCCCGCTCAACTTTGATGTGATGGCTCACCCCGACCTGGTCATGCGCTTTTCGAAGGAAGGCTTTGCGCCCGATTTTGACCCCGCACCGTTTTGGCAGCAGATGGCAGAGTGCGCGCACGATACGGGCCGCCGCGTTGAGGTCTCGACGGCCGCACCGCGCAAGGGCTTGGGCGACTACTACCCCGCAACCGGTCTTTTGCGCTGCTTTGCCCATGCCGAAGTGCCGATCACCTTTGGCTCGGACGCGCACCGCGCCTGCGATATCTGCTGGAACATCCGCGAGGCCCAGGCGCACGCCTACGACTGCGGTTATCGAACCTTCGACATCCCCCACGCCACCGGCGAATGGGAATCCACGCCCCTCGCCTAGCCATCCCTTCATAAGTTGCGGTGAAATAGGGATTGTTTTGCTTGATGAAGCGCTTAAACAGTCCCTATTTCACCGCAACTTCCATGACCCCGTCACACCAACAAAGACTGTCCCAAACGACTAGTGGCGGCGGGCGTTGAGTTCGCCGGCAAGCTCGTCGAGGGTGATACCGTAGCGCTCAAGGGTTACGAGCAGGTGGTAGACCAGGTCGCCGGCCTCGTAGCGGATGTGATCGTGATCGTTATCCTTGCAGGCCATGATCACTTCGCTCGACTCCTCGGCAAGCTTCTTGAGCAGCTCGTCCTCGACGTCGGTCAGCAGACGCGCGGTATAGCTCTCCTGCGGCGATGCATCACGACGACCGTGAATCACCTCGGCGAGCCCCGTCAGCGTCTCACCGATATTTCCATCCTGAACGTTTGCGGTGCGCACACCCATAGTTCAATCCTTTCTGGTGGCCGAGCGTCTAATCGAGCGCCCGCCCTACGCGAGTTTCTTAAAGAAGCAGGTACGGTTGCCGGTGTGGCAAGCCGGGCCCGGAGAGTCAACCTTGACCAACAGCGTATCGCTATCGCAGTCGGCCCAGAGCTCCTTGACCGCTTGCATATTGCCGCTCGTCACGCCCTTGTTCCAGAGCTCCTGGCGACTGCGGCTCCAAAACCACGTGGTACCGGTCTTGAGCGTCAGCCCCACCGACTCCTCGTTCATCCAGGCAACCATAAGCACCTCGCCGGTGTCATACTGCTGAACAACACAAGGAATCAGCCCGTTGGCGTCGTATGTAAGCTTTGAAGGATCGGTTATCTCTTCCATTTCTCTTCCCAAATTTAAACTTCGCAGGTCGGCGAGGGTTGTCCAGGTGCCCGAGATTCCGAGCGACAAGCCCGACGACGCGTACTTAAGTACGCGAGGAGGGTTGGAGCCGGAAGGTCGGGTGCCTGGGCAAGCCGCAGCACTAGAAGTCCAACCTCACAGGAATACCCTGCGACGCCATATATTCCTTCACCTGGCGAATGCTGAAGGTTCCAAAGTGAAAGACGCTTGCCGCCAGCACGGCATCGGCCTCGCCCTCGATCACGCCCTCGGCAAAATGCTCGAGCGTGCCCACACCGCCGCTCGCGATCACCGGAATCGGCACCGCGCGCGCCACGGCGCGGGTGAGCGCCAGGTCAAATCCGGCCTTGGTGCCGTCGCGGTCCATACTGGTGAGCAAGATCTCGCCGGCGCCGCGACGGGCCGCCTCCTCGGCCCACGCCACCGCGTCGATACCCGTGGCGTTGCGGCCGCCTGCGGTAAAGACCTCCCACTTGTCGGCACCGGATGCGCCAGGCAAGCCGACGTGCTTGGCATCGATCGCCACGACCACGGCCTGGCTGCCAAACGCCGCGGCAGCCTGGCTAATCAGCGACGGGTCGCGCACGGCGGCAGAGTTGAGCGACACCTTGTCAGCACCGGCTGCAACCATGGTGCGCATGCCCGCCAGGTCGCGAAAGCCGCCGCCCACGGTATAGGGAATAGCGAGCTCCTCGGCCGCATGCGCCGCCATCTCGATGGTCGTCGCGCGGTTGTCGCTCGTGGCGGTAATGTCCAGGAAGACGACCTCGTCCGCACCCTCGCGGTCGTAGGCGCGGGCCAGCTCCACCGGGTCGCCCGCATCGCGTAAGCTCACAAAGTTGACGCCCTTGACCACACGGCCGTCCTTGACGTCCAGGCAGGGAATCACGCGCTTGGTAAGCATGGGCTACTCCTCCCCTCGGGCGGCGGCCAGCGCCTGTGCCAGCGTAAAGTTGCCTTCGTAGAGCGCACGGCCGGTAATGGCGCCTTCAATCGCGACCTCGCCCACCGCGGCCAGTGCGCGGATGTCGTCGAGCGTCGAGATACCGCCCGAAGCCACGACGGGAAAGCCCGCGACCTCGGCCACATGGCGATACGCCGCCACATCGATGCCCGTCTGCATGCCATCGCGCGCGATGTCGGTATACACCAGATGCTTAAAGCCCAGCTCGGTGAGCTGCGCCACAGCGTCATCGAGCGCCACACCCGCGCCGTCGCGCCAGCCGTTCACCTTAACCTGGCCGTCGCGTGCGGCAATGTCGGCGACCAGCAGCTCGCCAAAGCCTTGGGCTGCCACCTCAGCAAAACCCGGCTCGGTCACGAGCACCGTGCCCAGCGCGATGCGGCGCGCACCGTAGCCGGCCAACTCGTCGATGCGCGCGAGCGAGCG
>CBCTTO010000063.1:0-8425 GCA_965149855.1 uncultured Collinsella sp. | reverse complement strand
ACACAAAGAAAGGCTCCCCTCTCGCCCAGTGGACGGGAGGGGAGCCTTATATGTGACCGCGGCAAAAGGATGGCAATACCGCAGTCGCCCAAAGGGAGGGCCTGGATGCACCGGGCCTAGATAAGATTCTTGCCAGACACCTTATCGAAGAGATGGGTCGCGTTCTTCTCGAACTTGAACCAGATGGGGTCGCCCGCCTTGAGCGCGCCCTTGGCCTCGAGGTCGACAACGGGAATGATCAGGACGAACTGGCCATCGGGAGCGGTCACGTGGACATGCTCGGTCGAGCCCATGAGCTCGGTCACCTCGACGGTACCCTGGAGCGCGCCCTCCTCGCCCTTGTCGGCAAGCAGGATCTGCTCGGGACGCACGCCGGCCGTAATCTCCTTCACGTCGCCGCCGTCCCAGTTGAGGGCAAGCTGAGCGCAAGTCTCGGGGGCGAGCGCCACGTTCATATCCTCGGTCTTGACGGTAAAGCCGTTGCCCGAGCGCACCAGCTGGGCATCGAAGAAGTTCATCTGCGGCACGCCGATGAAGCCGGCGACGAAGATGTTCGCGGGATGGTTGAAGACCTCCTGCGGCGTGGCGATCTGCTGGACGACGCCGTCCTTCATGACCACGATACGGTCGCCAAGGGTCATGGCCTCGGTCTGGTCGTGAGTAACATAAATGAACGTGCCCTTGATCTCGTGGCGCAGCTTAATGAGCTCGGCACGCATCTGGTTACGAAGCTTGGCGTCCAGGTTGGACAGCGGCTCGTCCATCAGGAAGACCTTGGGGTCACGCACGATGGCGCGGCCGATAGCGACACGCTGGCGCTGGCCGCCGGAGAGCGCCTTGGGCTTACGGTCGAGGTACTCGGTAATGCCCAGAATCTCGGCAGCAGAGCGAACCTTGCGGTCGATCTCGTCCTTGGGAACCTTCTTGAGCTCGAGCGTAAATGCCATGTTCTCGTACACCGTCATATTGGGGTACAGAGCGTAGCTCTGGAACACCATGGCGATGTCGCGGTCCTTGGGCGCCACGTCGTTGACACGCTTGCCGTCGATGAGCACATCGCCCGAGGTAATGTCCTCCAGGCCGGCGACCATGCGCATCGTCGTGGACTTACCGCAGCCAGAGGGGCCAACGAGGACGACGAACTCCTGGTCGTGAACGGTGAGGTTGAAGTCCTCTACAGCGAGCACACCGTCCTCGGTAACCTTGAGGTTGTGCTTCTTCTCCTCGGTCTTCTTCTTTTTGCCAAAGAAGCCCTTCTTTTTGGACTCGGTGTTGGGATACACCTTCTGAACATGCTTGAGAACGATCTCGGCCATGTCTTTACCTTTCGATATGCGGCGCCATGTTGAGGGCGCCGCAGAAACTTGCAAAACAGTTACGGCATCAGCCCTTGACGGCACCTGCCACCACGCCGTCGATGATGTACTTCTGACAGAGGATGTACATGATAACGATGGGGATAACGACCATCATGATGCAGGCCATCATGGGGCCGAGCTCGACGTGGCCGTAGCCGCCGCGGAAGTACTGGATCAAGATAGGAATGGTCTTGTACTTGGTGGAGTCGAGCGTAAGGTAGGGCAGCAGATAGTCGTTCCAGACCCACATGGTCTCGAGGATGCCGACCGAAAGATAGGTGGGCTTCATGATGGGAAGGACGATCTTAAAGAACACCTGGACCGGGTTGCAGCCGTCGATCATGGCCGCCTCTTCGATCTCGAGCGGAATGTTCTTTACAAAGCCGGCGAACATAAAGACCGCCAGGCCCGCGCCAAAGCCCAGATAGATAAAGCAGATGTTGAACGGCGTGTTGAAGCCGATGCGGTCCGCCAAATTGGACAGCGTGAACATGAGCATCTGGAAGGGCACGACCATCGAGAAGACGAACAGGTAATAGAAGAAGTTCGAGATCTTGCTGTTGACACGAACCACGTACCAAGCGCACATGGAACAGCACACCAAGATCAGCACGACCGACGTGACCGTGATGATGAGCGAGTACATAAATGCCGAGGCAAAGCCCTGCTCGTTAAGGGCGTGCATGTAGTTTGCGAGGCCGTTGAACGTCTCGGGCGTGAGCAGATCGAATGCCGTGGTGGTGCTGATTGCGGTCGCTTTCTTAAAAGAATTAAGCGCAATCATGAACACGGGGTAGATCCACGCGAGCGACAGGATCGTAAAGAAAATCGAGAGCGCGCGGTTGATAACCTTATCGCGTTTCATTACTGCTGCACCTCCTTGGACCTCGTGGCCTTAAGCTGGATCATGGAGATGGCCACGACCAGGATGCAGAAGATAACCGCCTTGGCCTGACCAATGCCCTGCCATGCGATACCGGCACGCGAATAGAACGTGTTGTAGATGTTCAGGGCGAGCATCTCGGTGGAGTGCGCGGGGGCGCCGCCGGTAAGGGCGAGGTTCTGGTCGAACAGCTTAAAGCCGTTGGTGATGGACAGGAACAGGCAGATGGTGATGGTCGGCATCAGGTTAGGGATCTTAACCTTCCAAAACGTCTGCCATGCCGTGGCACCGTCGACCTTGGCGGCCTCGATGTAGTCGGACGGAATGGACTGCAGACCAGCGATGTAGATGATCATCATGTAGCCGACCTGCTGCCACAGGGTCAGGATGATAAGGCCCCAGAAGCCAGCAGCAGAGTTAAGGGCGATGAGCTGGGCGCCCACGTTGGAGAGCAGGCAGTTGATCAGAATCTGCCAAATGTAGCCCAGCACGATGCCGCCGATCAGGTTAGGCATAAAGAAGATCGTACGGAAGATGTTGGTGCCTTTGAGCGCCTTGCGGGTGAGCGCCTGCGCAATGGCCAGGGCGATCACGTTGATGAGCACCGTCGACAGGAAGGCAAACGCCACGGTAAAGAAGAACGACGTGGCAAACTGCGGATCGGACAGTGCGCGCACGTAGTTCTCGATACCGACAAAGTGCGTATTGTTGATGGTAATAAACTGGCAGAACGAGAGATAGAAGCCCTGGATAAAGGGGATCACGAACCCGATCATAAACGCCAGGCACGTGGGCAGCATAAAGAGCGGCCACCAGCGCTTGAGTGCTTTGCCCATAGAAGGGTCCTTTCAATATGCAGGGGGCGGGCAAACCAACGTCTGCCCGCCCCCTGTCGCTAATCAGATAGCTTGGGCAGCAACTACTTACTCGGAAGCAGCCTTCTCGGTCTTCCAGCCATCGACGAAGGCGTTCTTGACGCCGTCCCACTTGGTGTTATCGGCAGCGTAGGCAATCAGAGCCTGCTTGAGGTTCTTCTTCCACTCCTCGGAGGGAATGTAGACGAAGTCCCAAGCGACGGTCTTCTTGCCGTCCTTGGCCATGGCAACGGCCTGCTGCGAGAAGACGTTGGTAGTCTCCTTGGCGCTCTTGAACGGAGCGGTCAGACCCATCTTGTCGGCGATGATGCTGGTCGGGGTGTCAGCGGTGACGCACCAATACATGAAGTCCTCGGTGGCCTTCTGGGCATCCTCGGAAGCCTGGGAACTGACGCACCAGTAGTTCTCGCCGCCGGAGCACAGGCCCTGGTTCTCCTCGCCGTCAACACCGATGTAGATCGGCATCATGCCAATCTGATCGTCGGTCATGCCGGCCTTGACGAGGTCAGAGTAGGCCCAAGAGCCGTTCTGGTAGAAGACGGCCTTGCCGGTTGCGAACTCGTTGGTGGCGTCGTCGCCGGTCTTGGAAGCAAGCTGCGAAGGATCGCAGGTGGAGTCGGTGATGTACAGGTCGAAGATCTGCTTGTAGTTGTCGAGGAACTCACCCTTGATCTCGTCGTCCTCCTGGTTGTGCTCCTTCTCAAACTCGTAGTAGAGCGGCATGTTGGCAAGGTGGGTGGTGTAGCGCCAGCTGGAGGAGTCGTCCATGCCGGCGGAAGTGAAGGCACCCTCGACACCAAGCTCGTCCTTGCGGGCCTGGATGTCATCGGCACAAGCCTTCAGCTTGTCGAAGGAGTTGATGTCCTCGGCCTTGTAGCCAGCCTTCTCGAGCAGCTGCTTGTTGTAGATGATGCCGAAGCTCTCCTGGACCCAGTCGATGCACACATCCTTGCCGTCGGACTGCAGAGCCAGGGAGTCGTCAATGAGCTCACCGCGGAGCTTGGTATCGGACAGGTCGGCGCAGTAATCCTTCCAGTTCTTAAGACCGGTGGGGCCGTTGACCTGGAACAGGGTCGGAGCGGAGCTCTTGGACATCTCGGACTTAAGCTTCTCCTCGTAGGTGTTGGAAGCGGCGGTCACGATCTTGACCTCGACGCCCTTCTCCTTCTTATAGGCCTTGGCGATCTCCTTCCACTCCTTGTCGACCTCGGGCTTGAATTGGAGGAAGTAGACCTCGGCAGCGTCACCAGAAGCAGAGGAGCCGGAGCCGGCAGAACCACCGCAACCCACGAGGCCCAGACCAAGAACTGCAGCCGCGGAACCAGCAAAGCCCAGGAACTGCCTTCTGCTCATTTCGTTCTTCATTACAATCCACCCTTTCACACCGTGGCGGCACCCTTTGCCGCCGCCTTCGGAGATTGGCTCGGGGACTTTGCCCCTTTTGCTGATTTGAACGATACGCTATTTGGCTAGTTGTTTGAACAAGTATTACTAGAGCGGTAGAAAAACTTCGGTGAACGGTAATTTCAACTTGATACTTGACAAGTTTTGTATAAACAATTATTTGTTATCTAATGCAGAGAAAACGCCCGGTCAAGCCGATGTACCGTCGGTTTGACCGGGCGTTTTCTCTTTGAGGCCATGAGTCTCGTCAGGCTGCGAGCTAGCCGGCTATCGCTTGGAATTGACGCGGTAATGGAAGATCTCGGGGTGTGTGCGAGTGTGCGTCACCTCAAACAAGATGCCATCCGAGGTGTACGACTGACTCTCCATGACGGCAACGCAGTTGTATTTGCCGAGGTCAAGATAGCTGCAGTCCTCATCGTTGGCGAGCTCGACACTCACCGTACGACGGCTCGCCATCACTTTGACACCGCGCTTGTGCTCCAGATAGCCGTAAATAGAATCTGCCGCGATCTCGGGAGTCAGGCCCTTGGCGATCGACGCCAAAAAATAGCCATGGTCCACTTGGCGCGCGTTGCCGTTGAGGCTTCGGACACGCACTACGCGAATCAACTCCTCGCCCACCTTAAAGCCCAGGTGACGAGAGAGTTGCTCGGTGCAAACCAGATGTTCGAAAGACTTAACGTCCGTCGATGCAACGGCATTGTTGCGCTTTGCAAACTCGCCAAACGACTCAACCTCTTCGAGTGCGCCCAACATGTCGGTTTCGCCCTTAAGCCAAATAACGCGCACGCCCTTGCCGTGTATGGGCTGCACAAACATCCCGTCGGCCAGCATGCTCAAAGCGCGGCGGACGGTATTGCGCGTGCAGCCAAATTCCGCGGTCAGCTCGGCTTCGGTTGGCAGCATCTCCTGAAACGCATAGGTCCCATTAATGATGCGCGAGCGTATTTCTCGGTAGATTCCTTCGTATATCGCTTTTGGCATTGTTTCACCTCTACATTATTCATTTCCGGCTAGGCACGATAGCATTTCTTAAAGTTGTTTAAACCGAATATCGGTGAAGCGACAGGATTTAGCCGTTGACGGTTTCTGTCATGCCCAAATCGGTTTCGCTCAAAACTGCCGGTACGACACTCGTCTGGTCCTCTACAATGAATCCATTGTTTAAACGTTTCCCCACGCGCAACGCGCCTCGATATTCGGAAGGCAGAACATGCTGCAAAAAATCCAACGCTTTGGCGGGGCAATGTTCGCGCCCGCCATGCTGTTTTCTATATCAGGCCTCATGGTCGGCGTCTCCGCTCTCGCAACGACTGCGGACATCGTCGGCGATCTCGCCGTATACGGAACCCCTTGGTACGCTTTTTGGACCATCATCCAGCGCGGCTCGTGGACGGTCTTTAAACGCCTCCCGCTCCTTTTTGCCGTAGCGCTGCCCATCGGTCTTGCCCAAAAACAACCGGCTCGTTGCTGCCTCGAGGCTCTCGTCGCCTATTTTGCCTACTGCTTCTTTTTGAGCGAGATCATTAAGCTGAGCGGAGACAATCTTGGACTTAAGTACCCGTCGTCTTTGACCTCCGCTAGCGGCATCACCATCATCGACGGCATCAAGACGCTCGACACCGGCATTATCGGCCCGCTGGCGGTATCGGCAACCGTCGTCGCCATCCATGACCGCTTCTACGATGCCAAGGTTCCCGATTGGCTCGGCACCTTCTCGGGCTCCTCGCTGGTCTACCTCATCAGCTTTTTTGCCGTGTTTGCCCTTGCTGCTATCTCGGCCGCCATCGTGCCCTACGTATACGATGTAACCGATACGCTGCGTCACGCGCTTGCAGGCGTCGGTCCCTTTGGCGTGGGCATCTTTGTCTTTTTAGAACGAGCACTCGAGCCCTTTGGCCTGCACCACCTGCTCTACATGCCGATCTACTACGACAACCTGGTCATTAACGACGGCATCTACGCCACGTGGAGCAGTTTGCTCCCCATCCTCTCCCATAGCACGCGCCCCCTTAATGAGCTTGCGCCGTGGGCCGGTTTTACCGCCACCGGCTGGGTCAAGCTCTTTGGCCTTCCTGCCATCGCAGCTGCGTTCTACTCCACCGCAAAACCCGAGCGCCGCGCCGGCCTCAGGGTCATCCTTGTTCCCGCCATCATCGCTTCGGTGGTTTGCGGCGTTACCGAGCCACTCGAGTTTCTCTTTATGTTCACCCACCCCGGGCTCTTTTTGCTCTACGCCGTCTTATCGTCTTGCCTTGCCACAACCATGAATCTCTTTGGCATCGTCGGCATCTTCTCGGGCGGCCTCATGGAGATGGCAGCCTTCAACTTTATTCCGCTCATGCGCACGCATGCCGGTGCCTATCTTTTGGCGCTCGGTATCGGCCTTGCCTTTAGCCTCATCTTTTTTGTTAGTTTTCGAGCACTCATCTTGGTCTATGACCTTAAGACTCCGGGCCGCGAGGATCATGTCGTCAATCGCGCGGCAATCGATTGTTTAACGGGAAGCGACTTTGCCAAAGAGCAATCTCCCAATGACGAGGTCAATAGTCGATCCGATCAAGATCACGTCCTCGCTGAGCGGGTAATTCAGCTTTTAGGTGGCGTTGGCAATATCGTGGGCGCAACCAACTGCGCCACGCGCCTGCGCGTCGAGGTCGCAGACCCTTCCATCGTTGCAGATAACGCGTCGTTTGTCGCGGTGGGCGCCAAGGGCCTCATCATTACCGGCAAGACCGCCCAGGTGGTCATCGGCATCTCCGTTCCCCGCGTTAAAGAGCATTTTGACCAGATCATGGGCCTCGAGCCGGAATTTGTGCCCACCACCTCGGCCTCCCCTGCCGCCAGCGCAGCCCATAAGCGCGGCGATATCTGCTTCTTCGATATCGACGGAACGCTCGCCTGGCAAGACCCCAGGCTCGCCCAAGACCTTCCCGAAGACGAGCGGGACCTCTCCCCCTATCCCAACGAGGCGGTTTCGCAGGCAATCCGCGAGTTTGTCGCCAACGGCAACATGGCCTTTATCTGCACGGGGCGCACCCTCAGCTGCATCCACCCCAAACTTCTTGAGCTGCCCTGGACCGGCATCGTCTGTCTTGCGGGCGGTTACGCCGAGATCAACGGACACGCAATTCGCGATCTGTCGATGACGCCCAGCATGCTGCAGCATCTTGCCCCCTATCTTGAGCAATCGGGCGAGGTCATCCGCTTTGAGGGCCTCAACGGCGTCGTGCGCATGAGTGCCGATGCCCCCGATGCCCCCGGATACGCGCGCACCCTGGGCGACGCAGTCACGCAGCTGCAACATTACAGTGTCTACAAGATCTTGATGTCTACATCGCTCGCCAACCACATCGCTCAAGATAAGGCACTTGAGCCGCTGCTGTGCTTTAACGAGCTCGAACTCGAGGTAACCGAAATCTCGCCCCGCGAATGCACGAAGCGCGGGGGCATCCAGTCTGTACTCGACGCCCTCGATCCCCACCACGGAACCGTATACGGCATCGGCGACGCCAGCAATGACGTCTCGCTGATGAACGCCGTCGATGTCGGTATCGCCATGGGCAATGCGCCGGACTATCTCAAAAAGCGCGCCGACTACATCACCGACTCGGTCGACAAAGATGGCGTCGTCAAGGCGCTCGAGCACTTTAGGCTTATATAAGCAGCCGGCACGCGCACACGTCCCGTTTCCCCAAATCGCCAAAACAGACGCGCCGGCAACTCCAATGTGGCAATATGGTATCTGCACACCGCAACGATGCAACCTAAGAAAGAATGCGAGAACCCGTGTCCAGTCCGTTTACCAGCTTTTTAGCCCAGCACTTTGACCAGATTAACGACTATCTGGCCACGTTCTTTGACGGACAGGCGACCTCTGCCGATATCGAGCGCTACCTGTA
>CBCTTO010000062.1:0-8655 GCA_965149855.1 uncultured Collinsella sp. | reverse complement strand
TCGCTTTGGCAGCCCTATCACGCGCCGTCCAGACGCAGCAGCTCTAAGCGATGGAGCAGATTCGCCGCCGGTTAGTATACCCGCACTCCGTATGCCCCCACGTAAACCACAGATGACGAGGCGGACGAGGTGGGCCCGGCCGATTATCTCAATCTGTAACAGATGCAGGGCAAATCTTCCTTTACGTGTTACAGATCGAGACAAACGGTCGACACAGTTCACAAACGTCTCAATCTGTAACAGTTACCGAGTAAAATCGGCCCAAATTGTTATAGATCAAGACAGAGGGGGATTTCCGTCCAGTCCAAACCAAATCTCTCAGTCTTCCTGCAATTTCGAACATGTGGCCTATAATGTTGCTTTGGTTACGCTGTATATTGCGCAGCCATTTAATACGTCGCCCACCGGGAGCCATTAATTCCTATCGCCATATTGGCTAGGAAGCAATCAAAGGAGGTATCCGTGGCAGCAGAGACACCTTGCTCGGTCCTCTATAACGATATTCGCTCGTTCGGCGGTCTTAAACATCTCGAGATCGCCCGAATGCTCATCAATGGAAACTCTTATCTCGGCAGTACCCTGCTCGAGAAATGCTCTTCCAACCGCTCGTATCTCACCAGTTACATCGTCCATCGCAAGCCTGACCAGTGCGCGCCCGCCATCTACAGCGACTTTACCGTCACCACGCTCAACCTTTCCGCGGCAATCTGCAGCAAGCTCGGCGGCGGCGAGTCCGCCTATCGGGCAATCGCCGAGCACTATCGCGGTCCGGCCGCCAACGAAATGATGTCGGCTCTCGCCAGCTACAAGCTGGACAGCCGCCTATATGCAAATGCCCTCAATCGCATCGACAACTTTGACGGCAATGCCGTGCGTGAGAAAAGCACGCTTTACCTTATGCTCTTTGTGGCAACGGGGGCGCTCGCCGATCCCGTTCAGGGCGTGGCCACCGTCGAGCGCTTTTGCGACAGCAAGACGGGTGGGCACTTTGGCACCACCGAAACTACCGTCGGACGTGGCTTTATGGGCAGTCTGGATCAGCCGCACGCCGTCGCTCCCAACCTCGGTCTGCTCAGGACACATGCCGACAACTGCGTCGACATGCAAATCCATCCCCTCACACGCGATCCGCGTGGCACGGTAATTGGATCCTTGCCCAAAACCTCGCCCAGCATCACCGATGTGGGCGCCGACGCATCGCGCGAACATCTTCGCATTTGGCTTGAGGGTGAGCACTGGTACGCCCAGGGCCTTGGATCGACCAACGGCACGGTGCTCGAATCGGGCGCGGGCGACGGCGATATCGTAATCGAGCCGCCGCGCGACCTACGCGAGCCCGGCAAGATCTATCCCCCAGTGGAAATCGAAAACAGCGACAGGCTCCATCTGGGTCTCTACACGACATTCCTAGTCATTGTGGACTAGCGCGGACGGCGATCGAAAGACGGTCGCCGTCCGTCTTTCGTCTTCTACCTTCTGTGTCGTAAACGACAATACTCAGCGGTACACGTGAGCAGTGCGGATATCATGGTACTTTACCGATATCCGCACTGCTCACGTGTACGCGCGGCAACCCATGCCAGACAAAGGAACGCCATGGATACTACCGATAGCGCCTATGGCGACAAACTCATCCGTCTTGACACGTTCGACACCGCCGTGGCGGTCGACCCCAGCGCCGAGGACGACGCCAAGCGTCGGTTTATGACGCTTATTCTCCAGACGGCCCACCGCAACAACGGCAACATCGGGCACGTGACGCGCGCGACCAACACGAGCGGCGAGGTCTTTGCCGTCAAGCTACTCAAGGACAACGCCATCCTTTCCGGCCAAGCCCCCGACCGCTCCGCCGAGCAATCGGCCGCACACCTGGCAAACACCGCCGCGCTGTTCGAAGAGTACCGTCACTTGTGCACTGTCTCGCACCTGCGCGGATTTCCGCGCGTCTATGGCTACGGATCGTGCGAGGATGACCCGCTCATCCTCATGGAGTGGGTCGAGGGCACCTCGCTCAAGCAGGCGCTGCCTCTGCTTCCGCACGACGCCTCGGGCGGGCTGACCACCCAGATGGTCGCCGCCGTCGGAAACACCGTGCTTCGTGCGCTCTTGATGACCCAAGGCCTCGTGAATCCGGTCATCCATCGCGACCTGTCGCCTGCCAATATCATGTTCCGCACCACCAGCCGAACGCTCGAGCAGCAGATTGCTGATTGTTCCTTTGACCCCTGCCTCATCGACATGGGCTCCGCGACCATGGCTCTCGGCGACGACACGATCACCCGGCGCGCCGACATCTGGCGCTTTGCCACGCCCGCATACGCCGCGCCCGAGATGCTCACGCAGGATATCGAAGGCATCGCGGCCCTTCGCCGTTCGCCGGCAATCGATGTCTACGCGCTTTCGAGCATTCTGTACCAGCTCTACAGCGGTCGCAAACCGTTTGACTTTGAGTCGACGGACGCCGCTGCAACCGGCTCGTTCTATCTCGTAAAGACCAAGACCAAGCCGGCGCCGCTCGAGCCGCGCTGCGAGGGCGATGAAGCGCTCGTCCAAATCATCATGAAGGGTCTCTCAGTCGAGCAGTGCGATCGTCCCACCGAGCAGCAGATGCTCGAGGTGCTCTCGGCATACCTCACCGATGCCGAATCCGAGGGCCGCGAAGGCGCGGGCAGTGACGCCGTAATCGATATCGACTCCGGTACGCACCTTAAGGTCGACGTCGCCGGCGAGCGCGCGCGAGAGATCCTGGAGCAGGCCCGGCACGATGCCATGACCCGCCGCCGCTTTATTATCGGCGGCGCTATCGCAGCCGTTGCGGGGCTCAGCGTTATCGGGGCGGCGACCCATGGCTTTGGCATCCCCGACTACCTCGATGGCATCCGCGGTTCACTTGACGACTACACCTGGGATCAGCTGCAGGAGATTTCGCTCAAGATTAAGGCCGCCGAGACCCGTAGCGAGGCACGCGAGATTGCCAAGCGTTACCACCTGCTCGACGCTGATGGGCATATCCCCTATCCGTGTACCAAGCGTGTCACGCTCACCAACGGGCTGGAGGTCGGCGCGCAGCTTGTGGGCATCCGTCACGATGAGCTTCTGGACGGTACGGGCAAGGCCGGGCTGACGTTTATGTTCGACGCGGGTATTGCCGAGCGCAACGCTGCAGCTGAACCGCCGAGCGCCGGCTGGGTAGATTGCGAGCTGCGGGAATGGCTCAACGGCGACGGCCTTAAGCTGCTGCCCAACGAGTTGCGCGCACTCATTAAAGGGGTCAAGAAGGTCTCGAACAATGTGGGCGCCGCCAACAGCGCATCGTGCCTGAGCGAGTTGCCCGCAACCCTTTGGCTGCCCGCCATGGTCGAGCTGTGCGGTACGCAACCGCCCGATTCGTTTACCGAGGGCTATCACTACCTGGCAGACATCTACAACGGCGAGGGCAAGGAGTATCAGCTCTTCCGCGAGCTCAAGGTGAGCCCGTATTCCACGAACGAGACGATGGTCCGCCAGTGGAAGGGCAAGGACACCTGTTGGTGGGAGCGCACGGTGAGCCCCGACACATCGGAGAGCGAAGGCACGCTCTATATGAACCGCGTGGGGCACGACGGCGACGTCTTTACGTACGCAACGCCTGCGGAAAAGCCAAACAAGCTAACCTGTGTGATCCCCGGGTTCTGTATCTAGGCGGCGGGCGTCTTGCCGCAACGGGACCCCTCCCCGGCAATTGTCTCGATCTGTAACACTAGCTCGGCAGATACAGGTCTAGATGTTACAGAACGAGACAAACCCCAACCCCGCGAGACAACATCTCAATCTGTAACAGTAAGGGGTCAAAAACCTCTCTAGATGTTACAGATCAAGACATTTGAGTTGACCGCGGACGGTCTGTCTCGATCTGTAACAGTTAGAGGTCATATTTGCCGCTAGATGTTACAGAACGAGACATTAGCTTGCCGAGAACTTCGCCTCATAATATATGACTCAAGTGTGTCGATATTTCCTTGCCAATGTTGCGCAACAGGAGCCCTTTCGGCAGTCGTAACGTACGAATTGTCATAGGTACCCCTTCAACGATTGGGAGAAGAAATGGCAAAGTACGCACCTAAACACTTGGAAGTCTCAAGCGGCGACGAGCCTCGCCCCACATTCTCGGGCCACAAGGCAACACGACTCGCCGTCACCGCGGCAACCACCATCGCTATGACCGGCTCGTCGCTGCTCGCGCCGTTCTCGGCATTTGCCAACGATGCGAGTGATACCACGGCACAGGACGCGATCATGTCCCCGCTTGCTGTCCACGCCGGCGAGGCGGCAGGCTCCGCAGTAAAGGCAAACGCCCAGAAGATTGCCGACTTGCAGGCTGCTATCGACGCCGCAAGGGCTGCCGAGGCAGACGCCAAATCCGACTACGACACGGTGGCTGCTCCCTATACCGAAAAGCAGGCGGCCCGCGACAACGCACAAAGCACCTATGACGCCTCCGTCTCCGATAATTCGCAGGCAGAGGCCGCCGCGCGCACCGAATATGCTCGCCAGCTCGATGAAAGCGTCAAGGCGGCCGACAGCGCCAGTGCCACGCTGAAGGATGCCCAAGGAAAGCTCGATGCAGCCAAGACCGACGCCGAGGACAAGTCGAAGGTCCTTGATGCCGCAAAGCTGGCGGCAGCCGACGCGCAGGCCAAGCTCGAGGCAGCCCAGAAGGCAGCCGCCAACGCAACGCCGGAGGAAATCAAGGTCGCCGAGCAGGCAGCCGCAGATGCGCAGGCCGCTCTGGACCAAGCAAAGGCTGCGAAGGCCACTGCCGATTCCGCGCTCGCCGATGCCCAGCAGGCTCAGAGCGCCGCGCAGAGCGCTTACGACGAGGCGGCAGGCACGCTGGCTTCCGCCCAGCAGGCAAAGACCGCCGCAGATGGCAAGGCGGCTGAGGCACAGGCGGCATACGACAGCGCACAAGCCGATTTGGCGGCCGCAAAGGCAGGCGCCGAGGGCCCGGAGTATGACGCCGCCCAGGCAAAGGTCGATGCTGCCCAAAGCGCACTCGACCAGGCGAAGCAGCAGCAGGCGGCTGCCGAAGCAGGCCTTTCTCAGGCAAATAGCGACGTTGCATCCAAGCAGGACGCCCTCACCGGTGCCGAAAGCGAGCTCGAAGCCAAGAAGCAGACAGTCGCAGCAGCCGAAAATGATGTAACGGCAGCCCAGACGAAAGCCGATGCGGCGCGATCGGAGTTGACCTCGGCAAAGCAGGCACATGCTACCGAACTGGAGAAAGCAAAGGCCGCTCAGAAACAAGTCGATCAGGCAAAAGCCGAGAAGGAGCAGGCAGACAAGGCGCTCAAAACTGCCAAGGCAAACCAGGCGGCCGCCGATCAAGCCGTTATCGATGCACAGAAAGCATGCGATACGTGCAAGGCGGCAACCGATAAGGCAACGACGGCGGAGGCGCAGAGCGTCATCGGCTTCTACCAGTTCATCGGTGCCAACGACGCTGCAAACATCATCTATAGGCAGAGCGATAAAAACCCGACGACCATTGGCGATAAAAAAGACGGCACGTCACTCGACAACGCCAAGCTTTCGTTTGGCAAGCTGCGCGAAATTAATGAATATCGCAAAAGCGTCGGCCTTAGCGAGCTTAAGGTGACGGCAGAGCAAATGGCAATCGCTCAGTCTGATTCCAATTACTCCGACGCAACGAAGGGGCACTCAGACTATGCCGGATTTGAAAATGCCGCTTGGAACTTCAGCACGAAAGAAAACATCGCGCACCAATGGGTTGATGGCGAAAAGAAAATATTTGACGATGCTGCAGCGAAAGCCGGCCTTGGCAACGTTGCCCCCAAAGATGCTTGGAAGACTTTCTGGAGTCACGGTACCGAATTCGGAGCCCAAGGCGTGGGTTTTGGCACCGTCGGCCATTATTTGAATATCGTACAACCTAACGCCAAAACCATGGGATACGGCATCAACTCGCGCGGAACCCTTTGGCCGTATGTGTTCGCCTTGGAGATCGACAACAATTACGGTTCGTACGAGAAAGAATACTCGATCGATGAACTCGAGAATCTCTTTGATCAGTATCAGCTGAGCCTCTCCAAAGCCAGCGAAAAGCTCGCCGCCGCAAAGACGGACCTTGAACAAAAGCGCAGCACAGCGGCATCGAAAGCCAATGCCGTAAAGGTAGCTGAGACCCTCGTCGCTCAAAAGCAGGAAGGCGTTGATACCGCGAACAGCAACCTTGCCGCCAAGAACGACAGCGTAGCAAGTGCCGCCGCCGCTGTTGCCCTAGCAGAGCAGAATCTTGCCAAGGCAAACGGAAAAGTTACCGAAGCCGAAGACCAGGTCAAAGCCGCCCAAAGTAACGTGGCGACCGCAGAGCAGGTCGTCAACCAGAAGCGCGCCGAGCTTAAGGCATCGCAAGAGCAAGCCGCTCAGAGTCAGAAGAAGGTTGATGACGCCAAGGCAGAGACTCTCGTAAAGCAGCAGGCTCTGCAAGATGCAAAGAAGGAACTTGCCAAGTATTCTGCCGATGTTGCTGCGGCTCAGGAAAAGGCTGACAAGGCCCATCAAACGCTTGATGAAGCCACGGCAGCCCAGACGTCTGCCCAGAGTGCTCTCGAAAAGGCGGAGCGCGACGCGGCTGCCAAGAAGCAGGCCCTCGACACCGCGAAGGACAACGCCGAGGCCAAGGCGGCGACCGCGGAGCACGCTGCGAGCGATCTGACCACGGCGAAAAACGACTTTGCTTCAAAGAAGGCCCATGCCGACGCCCTGAGCAACGCGGCCAACAATCTTACCGCGGCCAAGGCGGCCAAGAAGGACGCCGACGCAGCAGTGACTGAGGCCGGAGTCGCCCTTGGTGCGGCAAATGATGCCATCGCGAACGCCGAACAGGCGGTCGAGAATTCTCAGGCTGCATCGGACGTTGCTGCCTCCGCCCTTGGAAAGCTCAAGTCCATCAACGTCGAAAACGGTATTGCTACTGGCTCTGACGCAAACGCGAACGATACGCTCAATGCCCTCTTTGCCAAGTGCGTCGCCGCCAAGCAGGCAGAACATAACGCAAAGGTCGCACTTGATACCGCTCAGGCAGACCTTGATGCTGCGACGCCCGCCTACACCGCGGCTCTCAACAGCTACAACGAGGCGAAGGCAAAACGCGTAGCCGCCGAGCAAGCCCTGAAGGACGAGATCGCCCACCAGGAGCAAGAGGCGGCGAAGGCCGAGCAGGCCAAGATCACGCAGGCTGCCGCTAAGCCGGTTGCTGGAAAGCCGTCTGCCGGCAACGCCAAGACGGCCGCCAACTCGGCACTTCCCGCCACAGGCGACAATGCTGCGCTCGCCGGTGAGACGTTTGTCATCGGAGGTGTCGTGCTCGTAGCCGCCGGTGTCTTCCTAACCGACAAGAAACGTCGTCAGGAGTAAGGGTTTCGGGAGGACGGCTTCTCCTCCCTCCCACCGCTTCGCAAACCCTGCCCAGCATGCGCCGGGACGCCCATCACGCGGGCGCCCCGGCGTTTTACGTTGTATGCCCGGGGCATCTGCTCCGAGATTGTCTCGATCCGTAACATGTAGGACCCAAATATCGGTCTTACTGTTACAGATCGAGATGTTCGGGTTACCCTCGAATGGTTTGTCTCGATCTGTAACATCTAGCAGGCAAAACGGTCCCCAGATGTTACAGATCGAGACGTTAAGTTGTGACTCGATGTAATGTCTAGATCTGTAACAGTTACTCGACAAAAACGGGTCTAGTTGTTACAGATTGAGATGATTGGTTGGGACGGTTCATCGGCCAACCAACCACCCTCATCTGTAACGAAATGTCATACATTTCTTTCTGTACTGGACACCCCCAGGGGGTATGGGTGTATAGTATCGGATGGTTAACATTTCCGACACTACGTCACAGAAAGGAGAAGCCATGGCTCAAGATAAGTTCGACGTGGGCGGCATGACGTGCGCCGCGTGCCAGGCGCACGTGGACCGTGCCGTAAGCAAGCTCGACGGCGTAGAAAGCGTCGCGGTCAATCTGCTCGCCGGCTCCATGTTGGTGGACTATGACCCTGCACAGGTCTCCCCCGATGACATCTGCACCGCCGTCGACCACGCGGGCTACTCGGCCTCACCCGTCGACGCAGGCACCGGTGCCGCCGGCTCAAGCGGCAGCTCGCAAGCCAGGTCCGGCGCCGCCCATATGGAGTCGCCCACCAAAAAGCTGGAGGCCGCCGCCTCCGCCATGCGCACCCGCCTCATCATCTCGATCATCTTCCTCATCCCGCTGTTCTACATAGGCATGGGGCACATGCTCGGTTGGCCACTGCCCGGCGTCTTCACCGACCACACCCACAGCATGACGCTTGCGCTCACCGAGCTCGTCCTGCTCATTCCCATCGTCTACGTCAGCGACGCGTACTTTATCAACGGGTTTAAATCACTCGCACACGGCGCGCCCACCATGGACGCCCTTATTGCCGTGGGCGCCACCGCCTCCATCGCCTGGTCGCTCTACGCCATGTTCATCATGGCCGACCAATTAGCCGCGGGTCGGGTCCACGAGGCCATGATGACGGGCATGGACAATCTGTATTTTGAGAGTGCGGGCACGATCCTGTCGCTCGTCACCGTGGGCAAATACCTCGAGACGCGCAGCAAGTCCAA
>CBCTTO010000061.1:0-8782 GCA_965149855.1 uncultured Collinsella sp. | reverse complement strand
ATGCGGCTGCGAGCGCAAGGCCCGCGGCCGCATTTGTATGTAGGGAGCAGGGGGACCGATATGCTCAACGACCTCTACCATATGCTTGATCCCGTCGCCATTTCGGCGGGGCCCATCACCATCTACTGGTACGGCTTGGCCTATGTGGTCGGAGCTTTGCTCACGGCGGTCGTCATGTATCGCACGCAGCGCCGTTGGGGTTTTGACATTACGGTCGACGACCTGACGAGCGTCGTGGTCGGCGTGGTCTTTGGCCTTATCATTGGCGCTCGCCTGTTCTACGTCATTTTCTACGGCGACGGCTACTACTGGACGCATCCGCTTGAGATCTTTGCCACCAACGAGGGCGGCATGAGTTTCCATGGCGGCCTGGTGGGCGGCATCATCGGCGGCGTGCTCGTGTGCCGCATGTACAAGCTCGATGCGTGGACTTTGGCAGACCTCGCGGTCATCGGTGCTCCGCTGGCCCTGTGCCTGGGGCGCTGCGCCAACTTTGTCAACGGCGAGCTGTGGGGCAAGCCGACCGATCTGCCCTGGGGCGTGATCTTTGGCGGCACCGCGGGCGATATGCCGCGCCATCCATCCCAACTCTACGAGGCATTTCTCGAGGGCTTCGTGCTCTTTTGCATCTTGCAGGTGCTCAGCCGCAAAAAACCGTTGCTGCCCCAGGGTACGTTTATGGGTGTGTTCGTGATGGGCTACGGCATCGTTCGCTTTTTGATTGAGTTTGTGCGCGTGCCCGATGCCCAGCTGGGCTATCTGCTGGGCGGCGTCATCACCATGGGTCAGCTGTTGAGTCTGCCACTCGTAATCGCGGGCCTGGCGCTCATCATCTTTGCTCGTCGCCGCAACCAGCCCCAGCGCGTCTACCTGGACGCCTAACCACCAAAACCACCACAAAGGGGACAGGCACCTTTGTGGTGGTTTTGCCGAGTTTGATAGGTTTCTAGAAAGGCTTTCGGACTGTGAAGGATTCCGATCTCTCCACAACGGCTGCGCGCGACGCTGCCCGCATCGTCTGGTTTAAGCGCTACCCCGCCAAGCAGACGCTCATCGCATTTTTGCTCGCGCTGTTGGCGACCACGGCGTTTTCCATCGATCCCTCCCCGGTGTCGAGCAACGCAGTCTTGGCGATTGACCCCAAAGCCTCGGGCATGCTGTACGTGTGCTACGAGGTGCTCCTCTCGTTTGCCGGCCATACCGACGCGGTCATGCTGCTTGCACTTGCCTGCCTGCTCACCTTGCCGTTTCGCTACGTGTTCTTTGGCCGTGGCGACACCTGGCGTCCATCGATCATTCTGCCGTCGCTGTTCTTCGCCATCTGCATGGTGTTCGGCCGCAGCTACGATCTCACCGACTCGGCCGAGATTGTCCTTGGCGACAAAGCTCGCATCATCTGCGCCTGGATTGGCGGCGCGGGCTGGATGCTCCTGGCGATCGTTGCCTTCTACCTTGCCTTTGAGTGTCTAGATTGGCTGAGCTCTCGGCGCATCCCGTTTTCCGAAGCGCACTTTGGCCGCGTATGGCGTGTGACTCACGCCGTGCTCTCGGTCCATCCCTTTGCCGGGCCCTTCCTGGTGCTTATGATCGCCTGGGCGCCCACGCTTATCGCTTCGCTGCCCGGTCTTTTTATGGGAGATACGGGTGCGCAGATTCGCCAGTGGTTCAACTACCCCAACGGCACGAGTGACTACCTGCGTCTGCTCAATCCCAATGTGTTGCTCAACGGACATCACCCCGTGGTGCACACGGCTATCATCGGTTCGTGCGTCCAGCTGGGGCTTTCACTGTTCAACAGCGCCAACGCAGGTCTTGCCATCTACACCTGTGCTCAGTTCGTCATCACGGCTGCCTGCATGGCCTATTCCATTTCGTCGCTGCGCAAACTGGGCGTGAGTCTGCCGGTTCGCGGTGCGATCCTGCTGTTCTTTGCGTTTATGCCGATGTTCTCTAACTACGCGGCGTTGCTCACCAAAGACGTGCTCTTTGCCGACGCGTTCTTGGTGCTGCTGGTACAGACCGTCAAGCTCGTGGCATGTGGCTTGCCCCGTCGTGATGCCAATGTCGAGCGTGCGGGCGAACAGAGGCCCGTGCTCTTTGCGCGCCACGACTGGCTGCTGCTCGCTCTGGGCGCCATGGGTTCCACGTTTCTGCGCAACGGCGGCCTGGTGTTTCCCCTGGCGGCATGCGTAATTGCGGCGGCGTTTTGCGTATGGGACGTGCATATGGCTCGTCGTGCAGCCAAGCAGACTGGTGCTGCGCCTTCGGGCGCCATCCCGCGTTTCCGCTGGGTTGGCGTTCTCGCGGTGCTCGCGCTCTGCCTTGCCTCTAATATGTACTTCACCAAGGTGTTTATGCCGGCGCACGACATTACGCCCGGCTCCAAGCGCGAAATCCTCTCGATTCCGTTCCAGCAGACGGCTCGTTTCGTCCAAAAGCACGACGGCCTCAACTCGGGCGTCAACCCCACGGTTAAGGAGGACGGCACCATCGTGGAGGCTCCTTGCGACGGTTCGGTGACCGACGAAGAGCGTGCCGTGATCGATCGCGTACTCAAGTACGAGAACCTGGGCCGCCGCTACAACCCCGACAAGTCCGATGCCGTCAAGAACTGCTTTAACGAGTACGCCTCGCAGGAGGACATCGATGCCTATTTTGAGGTGTGGGCCCAGATGTTCAAAAAGGATCCCGAGTGCTATATCTCGGCGCTTATCAATAACTACTATGGTTATTTTTATCCGAGCGCGCGCGATGCATGGGTCTACAGCACGGCGCGTAGCGCCGAGATCATGGCGCGTCCCGACAACCTCAAGTACTTCGACTTCCATCCGGTTGACAGCAACGTGGTGCGCTGGTGCGACCACCTGATCAATCTGTACCGTGTGGCGGTGCAGCGCATCCCGTTTATCTCGCTCACCATGAGCTCGGCCACCTATGTGTGGATCATGATCGCCGTGGTGGTCTACCTGCTGCGTCGTCATTCATGGCGTGCGCTGGCGATCTGGGTGCCGCTGTTGGGCGTGCTCGCCGTGTGCCTGATTGGCCCGTGCAACGGCTCGACTTACATGCGCTACCTGTATCCGGTCATCGCCTGCATGCCCTTCGCCATCGGCGCTACCGTCACCCGCAGCGACTTCCTCTGGTCCTAACTTAGTGCATTGGGGTCAGGTTTCTTTGCACCAAAGGGGACATCATCACGACGCCTTCATTTTGGGGTTTATCTCGCAGGCCAGTAGGTATATCATAACGACGTTTGTTTATATTGCCCGAGCATCTGCGCTGGGCTTTAGGTCGAAACCGATAGGAGACACGTATGTCCGGACACTCTAAGTGGGCCACAACCAAGCATCGTAAGGGCGCGCAGGACGCCAAGCGTTCCGCCCTCTTCTCCAAGCTCAGCCGCAACATCACCGTTGCTGCCCGTCTCGGCGGTGACCCGCTGCCCGAGAACAACGCCAGCCTCGCCGCTGCTGTTGCCAAGGCCAAGGCTCAGTCCATGCCTAAGGACAAGATCAAGTCCGCTATCGACAAGGCTTTTGGTTCGGGTGCCGATGCCGCCGTCTACGAGAACATCGTGTACGAGGGCTACGGTCCTGCCGGTGTCGCCGTCTACGTCGACTGCCTGACCGACAACCGCAACCGCACCGCCGCTGATGTCCGTTCCGCCTTCTCCCACGCTGGTGGCAACCTGGGCACCTCCGGCTCCGTCGCCTTCCAGTTTGAGCGTAAGGGCCAGATTGTCGTCGCCAAGGAGATCCTGGACGAGAACGCCAAGAAGGAGACCATGATCGCCAACGGTGCTGCCGGTGACGAGGATGAGTTCATGATGGCCATCGCCGAGGCCGGTGGCGAGGACTACGAGGACGCCGGCGAGGAGTGGATCGTCTGGACTACTGCCAACGAGGTCATGGCTGTCTCCAAGGCGCTCGAGGAGCAGGGCGTCCAGGTCAAGGGCTCCGAGACCACCATGGTCCCGACCACCCCGACCGAGGTCTCCGGCGCCGACGCCAAGAAGGTCCAGCGCCTCATCGACCGTCTTGAGGAGCTCGACGACGTCCAGGATGTTTACAGCACCATGGACATGACCGACGAGGTCATCGCTGCCCTCGAGGAGGAGTAGCGCCCGCACGGGTTAAGCCGTGCATATCTGGGCATAATGAAGCGAGCATGCAAGCCTCGTGGAATAGATGAGCCGGATCCGCGTGCGTAGAGCACCGGACCCGGCTCTTTTATAATGATGCGAACCGTTTTGCATTTCGAGAGCCGAGATTTGAAGGGAGCGCCGCGTGCGCGTACTCAAACGAGCCCTAGCGATTGTGTATCTTGCCGCCACCATCGTGGCGCTGGGTACGCTTGTCTGCCAGTTTTGGGGGCCGTATACGTATCGCTTTATGTTGCTGATGCGCGACCCCATGCCGCGCATTGTCGTGACGGCATGCGGCGGAGTTGTGGCGATCGGCGTGCTGGTAAGCTTCTTCCGCCTGATGTTTGCTCGTCGCGAGCCGTCCTGCGTGCATCCGGCGGGGGAGCGCAATATCGAGGTCACGCTCGCGGCGCTTTCTTCGTGTGCCAGGGCTGCTGCCGAGCGCGACGACCGCGTGATGGTCGAGCATGTCGAGGCCCGCGTCCAAGGCCCCGACGATTCGCACGTCCGATTTAAGGTCGAGGCTATCGCGCTTGACGATAAGGACGTGGCATCTCTGGCTACCGCGATGCAGCAGCGCATCGAGGAAGCTTGCGACACCATGCTCGGCACGCCGGGTACGACCACGCGCGTCCGTTTTTTGCCGTCCAAGACTACCGTCCAGACCGTGGAGGTTTCCGGTGAGTGATACCAATCAAGATAAGACCGCTCGTCCGCCGCGCCTGACGATTGACCAGAGCGCCACACCGGCGAGCGAACCTGTTGATTCCAAAGCAGAGGCAACCGAGTTGCAAGATGCGGCAGCCGCGGATTTTGACGAGGCTATGGGTCTCATCAAGGGTACGGGCGCTGCCATCTGGAGCTATGCTGTGCGTCATCCCAACACCACACTCGGTGCCGTCGCTGGCTTTATCCTCGCCGTGTTGGTGCTCACGCTCGGCCTGTGGGACACGCTCGTCATTGCATTCTTCGTGCTAATCGGCGCCGTAATTGGCCAAATTCGCGACGGCGAGAACGGGATCGTCAACTTCTTCGGCCGTCTGTTTAGCGGTCGCTAATATGTATTCGACTGTCGCATCCGCGGCAGGCATAAGGAGGAACCATGGCTTTTAATACGAAGGTCGATGTAGCCGATACCGAGCTCGAGGAGAACGAGGCGGTCGTCGCCGAAGCTGAGGATGTGACGCTCGAGGACGAGGCTCTTGTCGAGGTCGAGTCCGATGAGGATGAGGACGACGAGGAGGCGGACGAGTCCGAGGACTCGCTGACCTATTCCAACGGTGTGATCGAGAAGATCGTTGCCATGGCCACCCGCGAGGTTCCGCACGTTCTGGGCATGAAGGGTAACCTCATGCACTTTGTGCAGGAGCAGTTTGGTGCCGAGAATCTGACCAAGGGCGTGACGGTCGAGGTCACCGATGACAATCGTGTGGTCGTCAACATCTCTGTCATCATCGAGTACGGCGCCTATGCGCCCGCGATTTTCGACGACGTTAAGGCGCGCGTGACCGAGCGTCTGGCCGCGATGACTGGCCTTGAGGTGGCGGGCGTCAACCTGCGCATCGAGGACGTCATCACCCCCGAGGAGTACGAGCACCGCACCAGCCAGCACGAATAACCTTCCAAAAAGACAGGTTTGTTTTGGCAGGTTTTATCTGCGAAAACGTTAAACGGCCGACCGCGCAAGCAAAAGCGTGGCCGGCCGTTTTTGTACGCTCCCGATATAGTCATACCGCTCGTCTAACTAAGGGTTGCAATCCCCACGTTCCGCGTTACCCTAATGAGCGCATTGTTTCCAAATTGTTAACGAGGAGTTGCCGTAATGGCCGACGAGCACGAAACAGAAAGCAAGGCATGGGCAATTGAGGCCGCTGCGGCAGAGGCGGCGTCGCGTGCTGCCGAGGAGGTGCATCGTCCTCCCGTAGTGCCGATGGAGCGCGTGGTCGATCGCACCGATATCGAGCGCGGCGAGCGTGCCGGCCAAAAGCGCAGCCAGGAGCCGGGCTTCCCGCGCTTTTTTGCCGAGCTCAATCTGGGTCTGATTCTTACGGCCTTTGCCATCGTTGCGTTTAAAACCCCTAATCACTTTGCTTTTGGCGGCACCTCGGGCATGTCGGTCATTCTGTCCACGCTGTTCCCGACTCTGCCCGTCGGCGTCTTTATGTGGATTATCAACGCGGTTCTCGTCGTTTTGGGCTTTATCTTTTTGGAGCGCAAGGCGATTCTTTGGAGCGTCTTCGCCTCGTTTGCGTTGTCCGCCTATGTTTCGCTGTTTGAGCTCTTTATTCCGACTGATGTCTCTCTGACGGGTGATATGTGGCTCGACCTGTGCTTTGCCGTCATCTTGCCGGCGCTCGGCAGTGCCATTGTCTTTGACATCGGCGCCTCGACGGGTGGCACGGACATTCTTGCCATGATCCTCAAACGCCGCACGACGCTCGAGATTGGCCGCGCGCTGCTGTTGGTCGATATCGGCATCGTGACCATCGCGGCCTTCTTGTACGGCCCGCGTGTCGGTCTGTATTGCGTGCTCGGCCTGTTTGCCAAGACGCTCGTGGTCGACAAGGCCATCGAGAGCATTCACCTTCGTAAGGTCTGCACGGTCATTTGTTCCGAGCCCCTTAAGGTCGAGGAGTTTATCGTCAAGCATCTCAACCGCACGGCGACCATCAGCCGCGGCTACGGTGCCTTCTCGGGCAAGTGCGTGACGGTGATCATGAGCGTGCTGAGCCGTCGCGAGGCCGTGCAACTGCGCCGCTATGCGCGCGAAGTCGATCCGGGTGCCTTTATCACGATCGTCGACAGCTCCGAGATCGTCGGCAAGGGCTTCCGCGGAACGAACTAGCGCAGACGTATTCAACGAACCGCCTGCTGGCGCCGTGTACCTTGCAAATCGGTCATCTTTGAGTATTTGACCCTACATTGGGCAATAATGATGCTAAAGACATCGTTTGCGATCCAAGTGATTCGCTCAAGATATGAAGGGATGATTCTATGTTCTGCTCGCAGTGTGGCGCCCCCATGGGCGATAACGACAAGTTCTGCGGCGTGTGTGGTGCTCCTAATGCCGGTGCCGCTGGCCCCGCTCCCCAGGGACAGCCTCAGCCCCAGCAGTTTGTTCCGCAACCGCCCGTGGCGAATGCGCCAAAGGGCTGTGTGGCTCAGGCGTTCCAAGATATGACTAAGACTCCGGGCGTGCTTCAGCGTGTATGCCAAATCGCGTTTTTGCCGGCGCTGATTTGCGTTGTGTCGGTGCTCGTGTTGTTTATTCCCGTTATTGGCGGCATTGCGGCTGCCATCGGCTTTTTGGCAGCTTGCATTGCGAGTGTGTGCGGTTCCGGCTTTGGTATCGAGTGGGGTCGCGATCTGTCGCTCAAGGTCGATGACGGCATGGACCGTCCACTCATGCGTTCCACGTCGTTTGGTCTCGGAGTCTTTTCGAGCGTTATTTCGGTCGTGCTCGAGGTTATCGCTGCCATTCCCGTTATCGGTGTAGTGCTTTCACTGGTGGAGGGCGTGGCGCTTGGTGCCGCAGGCTCGTACTCCTACTATGGCTCCTATGCGCTCGAGGCTGCGCTGTTCGGTTCGCTCGGCCTGCTTGTCCTGGCGCTGATTGCCTCGGCGATTCTGGGTGTCTTCTTTAAGATGTTTGCCGACATCGCCGTGATGCACTTTGCGGTGACCGGTCGCGTCGAGAGCGCGTTTTCGCTCGATAAGGTCTGGGCGGCCTTTAAGCACAACAAGACCAAGCTGTTCTGCGCTTCGTTCCTTCCCGAGTTTTTGACGGGCCTGGTCGCCAATGTTGTCACATGGATCTTGACGGTCGTCTTTGGCGCCATTGCCTCTGTCGGTATGTATAGCTACTACTATCGTCCTACGGGTATTGAGGCAATTGTTACCGGCGGTGGCGTCACGCTCGTGCTGTTCCTGGTGCTGGTCGCTTTCGTCACCGTATTTCTTACGGTCTTTGGCAAGATGCTCAAGCACCGTGCCGTTGGCTATTGGGCCGCACGCTATGCAAGCGAGTGGGCCGATGAGGATAAGGACGACGTCCTGACTTTTGTGTTGCCCTTCGAGAAGAAGTCCGCTCCTTCGGGTTACGGTGCTCCGGATGCTTCGCCGGCACCTGCACCCGCTCTCGCGACCGAGCCTGAGCCGGCGCCCGAGCCTGAGCTGGCATCTGAGTCCAAGCCTGCACCTGAGCTTGAGCCTGCACCTGAGCCGGCACCTGCACCTGAGTCGGCGTCCGAGCCAAGCTCCGACGAGGAACCTCAGGACGAGTAGCCATGCCGTCTGCCATTTGGGGACGGGGTAGAAATAGTAAAAATAGCGCTTGAAGAATGAGCGGGGGCGGACGTGTCGATGAACGTCCGCCCCCGCTTTGCTTTAGCCAGGCTGTTATGGATGGGCGTGACGACTACTCGCCGTGCTTCTCCTCGTGACGAGCGGCGGTACGAGCTTCGTGGATGCCCTTGATTGCGGCATGGCGAGCCGTGCGGGCATCATGGATGGCGTCACGAGCCTCGGCGGTCGTCACCTTGGCAGAGCGTAGCTTGGCGGCCAGATCGGGGTTGGTTTCGGCAACCGCGGTAATCGCGGGGCCGTCGAGCTCCTCTTGCGTGGGCTCGGCCAAAAAGT
>CBCTTO010000060.1:0-8866 GCA_965149855.1 uncultured Collinsella sp. | reverse complement strand
CCGGGCTTGGGACGCTTTTTGCTGCGGCGCTTAGGTGCGCGCTTGGGCTTGGAAGCGGGCTCGTCGGTCGTGGTGGCCTCGGCGTCGTTGGCAGTGCCGTTGGCCTCAAGCCGATCTTCCTTCAGCTCTATCAGGGCATCAATGAGTCCCTTGTCGGCGGGCATCCATTCCACCGTGGCAAGCGAGGTACGCGGAATCCAGCGGATATCGAGCTGGCGGTCGTGCTTCTGGGGCTCGCCAGACTCTTTGGCCAGCGAGCAGTAGTAACACTCCATGGAGAGATGAAAGTCGGGGTAGTCGTACTCAACGGTATAGAAATCGCGCAGGTTGGTGACTTTTACCTGCAGTTCTTCCATGAGCTCGCGGCGTACGGCGTCCTCGGGCGACTCGCCGCGCATGAGCTTGCCACCGGGAAACTCCCAAAGTCCCTGCATGTCGCCATAGCCGCGCTGCACGGCAAGCAGCTCGTCAGATCCTTCCTTGCGAATGATCCCAGCGGCAACATGAACAGTCTTCAACAGGAGTCCTCTCTCAACATCAACACGTGACAGGCTAGCTACCCGTACCTTACACAACGGTAAGGCAAGCGTAAGCCATATCGATGGTAGCCGACTCGGCTTCTTGCGACTATAGATGCCGTAGACTAATCGCAAGAAAGGACTCGGTATGCAAACCACGCACATGGCGACCCCGGTACTGGAGGTCGCGCATCTCGAAAAAGTATATGGAGCGCTGGGCAACGTGACCCGCGCGCTCAACGATGTCAGCTTTACCGTCAACCGCGGCGAATTCGTCGGCATCATGGGTGCTTCGGGCTCGGGCAAGTCGACGTTGCTCAACTGCGTGTCGACCATCGATAGCGCCACAAGTGGCACGATCCGCATCAACGGGCAGGACGTAACACGCATGAAGCAGGCTAAGCTTTCGCAGTTCCGCCGCGAAGAGCTCGGCTTTATCTTCCAGGACTCTAACCTGCTCGATACGCTCACGGCACGCGAGAACATCGCCCTGCCGCTCACCATCGCCCGCACAAACTCGGCAGAGATCTCGACCCGCGTGCAGGATGTGGCAGCGCGCCTGTCCATCAGTCAGGTGCTCGACAAGTATCCCTACCAGATGTCCGGCGGTCAGCAGCAGCGCGTTGCCGCGGCTCGCGCGCTCGTCACCGACCCCACCATGATCATGGCCGACGAGCCCACCGGCGCCCTCGATTCCAAGAGCGCCCGCCTGCTGCTCGAGAGCCTGGAGGCCCTCAATCGCCGCCTGCGCGCCACCGTGCTCATGGTTACGCATGACAGCTTTGCCGCCAGCTACACGAGCCGCGTGTTGTTTATCCGCGACGGCAAGATCTTCACCGAGCTGCGCCGCGGCGACACCGACCGCCGAGAGTTTTTCGACCGCATTATGGAGGTCGTTGCCATGATGGGCGGTGAGGGCTCCGATGCTCTGTAAACTCGCTTGGGGCAACGTCCGCCGTGCCGGCCGCGACTACCTCGTCTACCTTTTGACGCTCACCCTGGGCGTCACGGTCTTCTATGCCTTTAACACCATCTCGATGCAGGTCGACATCGCCGGAATCGATGAAAAGGGCTTGGCGCAGGTTATGGGCAGCATGCTCGGCGACCTGACGTACTTTTTGGCCGGTGTCATGGCCTTTTTGATGGTGTATGCCAATAACTTCATCATGAAACGCCGCAAGAAGGAGTTTGGCCTGTACCAGGTGCTCGGCATGGGGCGTGGGCGCGTCGCCACGATCATGGCGCTCGAGACCGTGATAGTGTCGGTCGTGGCCTTTGTCGCCGGCATTGTGCTGGGTGTGGGACTCTCCCAGCTCATGACGTTCTTTACGGCCTCGCTTTTTAAGACACAGATCGCCAATTTCCACTTCTTTTTCTCGGTGCATGCGTTCAACCTGACCCTTGCTTGCATGCTCGTAATGTTTGTGCTCACGCTACTGCTGAACCTTCGCGCCGTGCGTCGTACCAAACTCATCGAGCTTATGGGTGCCGAGCGTCGCAACGAGAGCATCAAGACACGCAACCCCTGGATTGCGATTGCCATCTTTGCCGTGGGCGTGGCGCTTGTGGGCGTGGCCTATTACCGTCTGCTACGTGATGGGTTCCCGCTAACCGCGACGGACAGCAAGCTGCAAGAGGCCATGAACCAGTTTGGTATTACAACCGCTATGGTTACCGTGGGCACCTTTGCCCTGTTCTGGGGACTCTCAGGCATGCTCATCAAGCTGCTGCAGAGCCTGCGCGGCGTGTATTGGCGCGGCCTCAACATGTTTACCGTGCGCCAGCTTGCGGCCAAGGTCAACACGGTGTGCTTTTCGATGGGCGTCATCGCGATGCTCCTGTTTTTGGCCATCACCTCGGTGACGTGCGGTATGTCGATTGCCAACGTGATGAACGAAAACCTGGAGCGCTATAACCCTGTTGACGTGTCTCAGACGTATGTCTATTACACGCCCGATACGCTCGACTTCTACAAAGAGTCTTTCAATCCGTCTGAGGCCGATCGCATGGTGCTGGCCGATAGTACGGTCGATTTGTACTCCGCATGGCACGGCGATTCATGGCACGGCGATCGTAAGGGCAAGTCGGCGGACAACAACGACGAGACCGGCAAGAAGGTCAATATCGCCGATGTTGCAGGCGAGCATGTGCAGATCGATTCGTATCTGAGTTACCCGCTTGGCGGCTCGAATCCTTCGGTGACTCCAAGTGAGATGTGCAAGACCATGGGCGAAAAGCTTCCCAAGGCGTTCGGGGGTAGCAATGCCGATACGATGGGTCTGTTTGTGACGCCGGCGAGCCAGTACAACAAACTGCGTCAGATGATGGGCGAGGAGCCGGTGCACATCGGTCACGACCAGTATCTGCTCACGTGTGATATGGGCGGCGAGCTGGTCGACCTGTACACCAAGTATATGGCTGGCGGCCATACCCTTACCTTGGGCGGGCATACGCTCAAGCCCGCAACCGATAAGTCGGACGAAGATACGGCGGCCATCGCCAACTCGGCGATGGGCAGTAATCCGGGTACCGTCGTCGTTGCCGACGAGCTGTTGTCCCAACTTAATCTGCAGCCGTATTCTAGTAGCCTGCTCGTTAACTACAAACAGGGGATGGATACAACCGAGGCAGACGAGAGCATTAAATACACTGTGCTCGACAATCTGCTCGTTGACGGCAAGGAGTCGGGGTCGTGGGGAACCTTCATCACACGCTCCGAGATGTACACGCAAGCAGCGCAAATGAACGGTCTTATTAGCTACCTAGCCATTTACATCGGCTTTGTATTGGTCGTTGCATGCGCGGCGATTCTGTCGATCCAGCAACTCTCCAACGTGGCCGACGGCAGCCGCAGCTATCGTGTGCTGGCACAGATCGGCTGTGAGGACCGCCAGATTCGCCATTCGGTGATGGCGCAACAAGCGGTGTTCTTCCTGTTCCCGCTGGCAGTGGGCCTGGCGCACTCCTTTGTGGCACTTAAGGTGATCATCGAGCTGGTGAGCATTTTCGGAAATATGAGCATCGGCGGCACCGTGGGCCTCACCTGTGCAATCTTCCTGGCAGCATACGGTGGCTACTTCCTGGTGACCTACCTCATGAGCACCGGCATGGTGCGAGCTGCCATCGCCACCCGCTACAGCGAGTAACTCGTTCAGCTTGGAATTATCGTAGGTTGAGCATAGGTCAGCGAAAACGCCCCTAAGCGAGCAAGGTGACGTGAAAGAGGAGGGAAGCGTACTTCGGTACGCGACCGACGATTGAACGTCAGATTGCCGCTTAGGGGCGTTTGCAGCGTCGAGTCGTTACGCGGTTTGGTAAAACCGCGTAACTTCATCGTAGAAGCGCGTTTGCGGGCGGCGGATGCTCGTCTCCTGTCGCCCGCTCACCGAGGCCCGGCAATTGCCTTAATATTTTAAGGGCCTCGATTTGTCCAAGACTGAGCGAAGGAGCTCATCATGAGCGACGGAAAGAAAAAGCTTTCCTTCTTGACGGTCATCTCGACCATCATCTGCGTCGTCTTCGTTTGCGAGGCCGCCGCACCTGCTGCTGCCATTGGCAACCAGCAGTTCTTCTGGTGGATCTTCCTGATTCTGACCTTCCTGCTCCCTTATGGCATGGTCGTTGCCGAGCTCGGCACTACCTATGACGGTGAGGGTGGCATTTACGACTGGGTACGCGATGGCCTGGGCGACAAGTGGGGCGCCCGCATTTCGTACTACTACTGGGTTAACTACCCGCTGTGGATTGCCTCGCTGGCCACTATGTTCCCGGACATTTTGGGCATGGTCTTTGGCGTCGAGTTCAATCTGATTGCCAAGATTGGTATCGACCTTGCCTTTGTGTGGATTGTCTATCTTATGGGTCGCTCAAAGGCTGCCGACTCCGAGTGGGTCCTGAACGGCGGCGCCATCATCAAGGTCGCCGTTGCCGTTATCGTCGGCGCTTTGGGCATTTGGTACGCCATGGAGAACGGTTTTGCGAACGATATGTCCGCTGTCACCTTCTTGCCCGAGCTCACCAACACCAACGCGCTCGGCTACCTGTCGATCATCATCTTTAACTTCATGGGCTTCGAGGTCATCTGCACCATGACCGACGATATGGCCGATCCCGCTCGCGATATCCCCAAGGCTATCATCGTCGGCGGCCTGTCCATCGCCGTGATCTACCTCTTCGCTGGCTTTGGCATCGGCGCTGCTGTGTCGGCCGATTCCATCGATCCCGACTACGGCATGATCTACGCTGTCCAGACTATTGTGGGCGATTCCATGATCTTTAAGGTCATCTGCATCGCCTTCCTGATCACGCTGTTCGCCAACATGGCTGCCTGGTCCTTCGGCGTCAATTCCGTTGCTCGCTATGCTGCCGAGCATGGCAACATGCCCAAGGTCTTCGCCTCGATGATCTCGGATGACGACATGCCCAACGGCGCCAACCTGGTCAACGCCATCGTTGCCTCCCTGGTGCTGTGCCTGCAGCTGGTTCCCATCGACGCCATCTCCAACGGTGTCTTCTGGATGCTCTTCGGTACCTCCGTTGTCTTCCTGCTGCTGACCTACATCCCGATGTTCCCGGCATTCCTCAACCTTCGTAAGAACGACCCCAACCGTGAGCGTATCTTTACGTTCCCGTTTAAGGGCGCCATGATGAAGGTCATGCTGGCTATTCCCTGCATCGAGCTGATTCTGGCTATCGTTGCAACGCTGATTCCGTTCTCTGTCGATGAGATTGGCGATAAGGTCCCGATGATCGTCATCTTCATCGTGCTCTTGCTTATTGGCGAGGTTGTCCGCGTCGTCAGTGCTAAGGGCCGCGAGACCGAGTACAAGGGTCTCACTCCCGAGCTGGCTGCTCAGCGCCTCGCTGAGGAGTCCGAGGAGGACTAGAGCACCCGGATTCGGGGCTCCAACCTTCCTCGCGTACCAACGTACGCTTCGTCGGGCTTGTCGCTCCCGACTCGGGACACTCTAGCCTCTTCGGAGGCGTGCCCAAGCAACAGGTTTGCTAACCTTTCTCTGAGGTGGGTGTGAGCTATTGCTCCGGTAACCACCGCCCGCCCCAATCTCTCTTCCGTATCCTTCGTGCGTTTTGTCTCCGTGCACCGGGTTACGTCGTCGCTTGCCGGTGCGACATCCGTGAAAACCGGTGCCAGGCGCTCCGACCTTTGCCGGGGAACGGGCGCCTACCATCTCTTGGTTTTAGGCTGAGGGTAACCCGCCCGCAGCAAGCGATCGTTCGATTTGGAGGAAATCTTATGCGTACGATCACCGAGTCCGAGTCCACCCCTAAGGCCGACGGCTTCTTTATGCCCGCTGAGTTCGCTCCGCAGGATCGCGTGTGGATGGGTTGGCCCCACCGCACCGACACCTGGGCCCACGGCGCCAAGCCGGCTCAGAAGCAGTATGCCGCCATCACCCGCGCCATCGCCGAGTTCACCCCGGTAACCATGTGCGCCAACCAGGCCGACTACGCCAACTGCAAGGCCGTCTTTGAGGAAGACGAGAACGTTACCGTTATCGAGATGACCACTGACGACGCTTGGTTCCGCGACACCGCTGCCACTTTTGTTATCAACGGCAAGGGCGATAAGCGCGCCAACCACTGGCACTTCAACGCCTACGGCGGCCTCGTCGACGGCCTCTATTTCCCGTGGGACAAGGACGAGCAGATCGCCCTTAAGATAGCTGAGCTTTCCGGCTGCCGTCGTTATCGTCCCGATGACATGATCCTCGAGGGCGGTTCCATTACCGTCGACGGCGAAGGCACCGTGGTCGTGACCGACCAGTGCCTGCTTTCCCCAGGCCGCACCTGCTCTGCGGTTCTGGAGGAGGAAGAGGATCCCGAGTCCATCTGGCCCAAGTTCCACAAGAAGTTTGAGCCCTGGAGTGAGGAACTTCGCGCTTATATGGACGAGCACCTCAAGGATTACCTGGGTGTCGAGAAGGTCATCTGGGTTAAGGAGGGCATCGACCCCGAGGAGACCAACGGCCACATCGATGATGTCGCTACGTTCATCGCTCCGGGCGTCATGGCCTGCATCTGGACCGACGATCCCGAGTATCCGTTCTACGAGCAGTGCCACGCTGTCTACGAGACCCTCTCCAACGCCGTTGACGCCAAGGGCCGCAAGATGAAGGTCTACAAGCTCTGTATGCCTGTGAACCCGCTGTTCATGGACCAGGCTTCCTGCGACACCATCGACGCCGACGAGAACGCCGAGCCGCGCGTTGCCAACGAGCCGCTGATCGCCTCCTACATGAACTACCTGGTCACCAACCACGGCGTTATCGTCCCGCAGTACGGCGACGAGAACGACCAGCTGGCCGTTGACACGCTCCAGAAGATCTACGACGAGGTCTGGGGCGAGGGCGTCTACAAGTGTGTCGGCGTTCAGTCCGAGCAGGTCGTTTTCGGCGGCGGAAATATCCACTGCATTACGCAGCAGGAACCCTCGGCGTAACTGTCTGTCTTCCCGAGGCACGGCACCTTCCCGTTCACTCGTCGCTTGCGCACCCAAAGTACGCGGCGCTCCTCTTTCACGGGAATCTGCCGCACCTCAGAAACCCAGCCGGTCAAGCGGACCGACGTAGCTAGTTACCGCATTAGTCATTGGTGCCAACCCTGGCAACGATGCAGGTCGAAAAACGTCAGCGAAAACCCGCCAGAGCGAGCAAGGTGCCTTGAAACGAGGCGGCATTGATCTTTTGATCATGCCGCCGAAGTTGAAAGGCAGATTGCCGCCCTGGCGGGTTTGCAGCGTCGAGCCGTTACGCGGTTTGGTAAAACCGCGTAACTAAATACGTTCCGCGATCTCGTGGATGAGGTAGTCGGTCTTTTCCCAGCCCAGGCACGGATCGGTGATCGACTTGCCAAAGACGCCGCCGTCGACCGGCTGGTTGCCGTCTTCTAGGTAGGACTCGATCATAAAGCCCTTGACCAGCTTGGAGATGGACTCGTTGCGGCGGCAGCTGTCGAGCACCTCCTTGCAAATGCGATACTGCTCCAGCGGACGCTTGCCCGAGTTGTCGTGGTTGCAGTCGATGACCGCTGCCGGATTGGCATAGCCGGCGTGCTCGGTATAGCGCTCGGCCAGGCGCTCCAGGTGCTCGTAGTGGTAATTGGGGTAGGTGCGACCGTCGAGGCCGATGTAGCCGCGCATGACAGCGTGCGCAAGCGGGTTGCCGTCGCACTCGACCTCCCAGTTGCGGAAGATGAAGCTCTGGTGCGCCTGCGCGGCGTAAATGGAGTTGAGCATAACGGTGGTAGAGCCGGCAGTGGGATTCTTCATGCCGACGGGCACCGAAATGCCGCTCGATACCAGGCGATGCTCCTGGTTTTCGACCGAGCGTGCGCCCACGGCAACATAGCTCAGCAGGTCAACGAGGTATTGGTAGTTGGACGGATAGAGCATTTCGTCGGCGGTGAAGAAGCCCGTTTCCTCGATGACGCGCAGGTGCATGTGGCGGATGGCCTTGACGCCCTCGAGCAGGTCGTCGGGAGCCTCGGGGTTGGGGTTGTGCAGAAGACCCTTGTAGCCGGTGCCCTTGGTGCGCGGCTTATTGGTGTAGACGCGCGGAATGATGATGAGCTTGTCCTTGACCTCCTCGGCGGTCTTGGCCAGTCGGTTCATGTACTCGAGCACCGAATCCTCGCGGTCGGCAGAGCACGGGCCGATGATGAGCACCTTACGTGCGTCCTCGCCGGTAAAGACTTTGGCGACCTCGGCGTCAAATGCCTGCTTTTTGGCGGCAAGCTCGGCAGAAAGCGGCATTTCCTCGCGGATCTCCATGGGGATCGGCAGCCTGCGTTTGAATTCCATGGCCATAGGGGTCTCCTCAATCTATAGAAAGAGCAATAAGCGTGTTGTCGAATGCTCGGCATTATCCGCTGTCGCACGCTAAAGTGCAAGTCCTTGTCACCCCGAAACCTACCAAAAAGAGACAGGTTTATTTTGGCAGGTTTTATCTGGGGAAACGTCGGCGGATGCCGGGAGGGAGCGGCGCTGCGCGGGACCCTAAGGCTGTTGTCGGTTCCCCAGGAAATACCCTGTGGGCAAAAAATGCCAAATATGAGTACGGTTGCTATCTTAGTAGCATATTGCCTTCGCAAAATAATAGACATAACAGCAAAATATGTTCATTAACGTAAACACATATAAGTTCGCTATAGGGCTGTTTGATCAATTTAGGGACGCGTGTAAGCCGTGGGAGCGGCATTTGAGGCGGTTTTGGCTGTTACTAAAAAGGTAACAGTACTCATATTTGCCCTTTTTTGCCCACGGGGTCTGGAAAGCGGGTAGCGCGCAGAGATGTGGTGTAAGAGGCGGGGCATACCCCGCCTCTTCCCTT
>CBCTTO010000059.1:0-8893 GCA_965149855.1 uncultured Collinsella sp. | reverse complement strand
ATCATCACCGACCCAACATGAATTCCATCGCACGGAGGCGCTGATCGGTGTGCGTCGCAGCCCAAACATGCGAAAGCCCCAGCAAAAAGGCTGCGGTATGCGGGTCGATTCGCTCGGCCAAAAGCGCATCAAAGGTCATGGACATGAGGGCGCGCAGCCATGCGGCCTCACCGGTCGACACCAGTTCGGCACCTGGAACGCTCGACGCGCACGACCCGCACATGAGGCCGCCCGCCTGGGGCGAAAAATACGACAGCATGGGGTCTCCGCACAGCACGCAGGCCGAAAAATCGGGTCGATAGCCAACGTGCGACAGCAACTTAAAGACATATGCCGCCACAAGTAGATCCATATGCGCCGTGTCGAGCCCGCTGCCCACCAGGGCAAGCGCTCGCTGCGTTATAGCAAAGGTAAACGGGTCCTCGGCGTCCTCGAACGAGCACACGCGCGCGACCTCGGCGATCGCGCTTGCGGCGCAGGTCGTCTCGTAATCGGGCGCAACGCCGAGCGGCGCCTCCATAAGCTCGGCCTGGGAAACTACGTCGAGTGACCGTCCATGTGCGAGCAGCATATCTACCGTACAGAACAGCTCGCAGCGCGCAGCCAGGCGTCCGCCGGGTTTGCGGGCGCCCTTTGCCACGGCACGAACCTGCCGCCCCCGCTCGTCAAGCATCGTCAAGATCAGGTCGGTCTCTTTGAGCTTCGTCTTGTCGAGGACGAGCACCTTGGTGCGATATGTCCGGGAGCCTGCCATGCGCGCCGCGCGTCCTTAGTCCTCGGCGTTGTAGCCAAAGCGGCGAATCTGGGCCTCGTCGTCACGCCAGCCGGCCTTGACCTTCACGTCCAGCTCCAAAAAGACCTGCGTGCCAAAGATGCGCTCAAGATCGCGACGGGCGTCGATACCGATATGCTTGATCATCTCGCCGCCCTTGCCGATGATGATGCCCTTTTGGCCCTCGCGCTCGACATAAATGGTGGCGTGCACGCGCAGCACCTTCTTGGTCTGCTCGAGCGCATCGCAGATCACGCCAACGGAGTGCGGAATCTCATCACGGGTGCGGCGCAAGACCTTCTCGCGCACAAACTCGGCAACGAGCGTCTCATCGGAAGCGTCGGTACCCATGTCCTCGGGGAACCAACGCGGACCCTCGGGCAAAAAGTGCGCAACGGTCTCGATGAAGGCATCGACGTTGAAGTTCTTGACCGACGACGTCACGATCTCATCGTCATATTCCATGAGCTCGTGGGCGGCCTTAAGCTGCTCCATAACCTGTGCAGGGTCGGCCTCATCGGCCTTGGTGAGCACCAGGACCTTTTTGGAACGGGCGTTTTTGACGCGCTCGGCAACCCAGGCATCTCCCCTGCCGATGGGTTTGGTGGCGTCAATCAGAAACGCGACGACATCGACATCGTTCAGCTCGAACAACGCACTCTTGTTGAGCTCGGAACCCAGGCCGTCCTTAGGCTTATGAATACCCGGGGTATCGACAAAGACCAGCTGGTAGCCGGGGCGGTTGACGACGGCGCGCATGCGGCGGCGGGTCGTCTGGGCCACCGGCGAGGTGATGGCGACCTTTTTGCCATAGCAGGCATTAAGCAGCGTAGACTTGCCAGCGTTGGGACGACCGACCAGGGCCACAAAGCCGCTGCGGAAACCGGGCTCAACTTCACCAAAGCCCGCGAGGTTGTCGTCCTCGTCGCACAGGGCGTCGAGTTCCTCGTCGCTCATACCCTCAAACGGGTCGAACTCCTCGACATCCTCGAGCTCCTCGGTATCCACCGCGTCCAGGGACTCGTCGTCCAAAATCTCATCGGCAGGCTGCATATTGTCGGACATGGGAATCCCTTTCTAAATAAAGCCGAGCGCGTGGGCAAATACCAGCAAGCCCACAATCGCGGCGGTGATGGAAAGAACGTATACGGAGGCGGCGGCGATGTCCTTCGCACGCTTGGCCAGCGGATGGAGCTCCTGGGTCGCCAGGTCGACGATGGCCTCCATGGCGGTATTGCAAAGCTCGCCGTGGATCACCAGGCCGCAACAGATGATAATCGTGGCCCACTCGGCAATGTCGAGCCCCACGATGCAGCCTGCAATGACGGTGCACACGCCCGCCACGAGCATGACCTTAATGTTGCGCTCGGTCTTGACGGCGGTGACGAAGCCCTCCATAGCGTAAGAAAACGACTTTAAGAAGGACGGATGGTCCTTGTTCGATCCGGGAATCATAGACGGCTCCTAGTCGTGGGCGTGGTTGGTGATGGGGCCGACGTGGACTAGCTTGGGGTCCTCGCCGCGCTCGAGCGCCAAATCGCGCAGGATGGCGTCCTCGCGGGCCTCCATGACCTCGGCCTCGTCGTCCTCGATGTGGTCATAGCCCAGCAGGTGCAGCATGCCGTGTACGAGCATCAGACGGCACTCGTCAGCGGGGCTATTGCCAAAACCGGGGGCCTGACGGGCAATGACCTCCGGGGCCAAGATGATATCGCCGAGCTCGAGCGTCTCATCGGCGGGAATGTCATCGTCAAAGGCCGAATCGCACTCAAACGAGAGCACATCGGTGGTGCGGTCGATGCCGCGCCACTCGTGGTTGAGCTCGTGCATCTCGTCCTCGTCGACATACGAAAGGGAAATCTCGACTTCACGTTCAACGCCCTCGGCGGCAAGCACAACCTCGCAGATGTGCTCCACCTCCTGCGCGTCGAGCAGCGTATCGAGCTCGGCATCGTTGCTGATCAATACACTCAACGGGACTCCTTTCGGTCACGTACGCGTTTCTCGCGCACATCATCATAAGTATCGTATGCCTCGACGATACGTCCCACCAAGGCATGGCGCACCACGTCGGCACGCTCGAGGTGCGAAAATGCGACATCGTCGACACGGCCCAAAATCTTCTCGACATCTGCCAAGCCACCACGACGACCCACTAGGTCGCGCTGGCTCAGGTCGCCGGTAATCACGAACTTGGAGTTAAAGCCCAGGCGCGTCAGGAACATCTTCATCTGCTCGGGCGTGGTATTTTGTGCCTCGTCGAGCACCACGAAAGCATCGCTCAGCGTGCGGCCGCGCATATAGGCAAGCGGGGCGATCTCGATCACGCCGCGCTCCATAAGCTCATCGGTGCGCTCGCGATCCATCATGTCAAAAAGGGCGTCGTAGAGCGGACGCATGTAGGGATCGATCTTTTCCTCGAGGGTACCGGGCAAAAAGCCCAGGTTCTCCCCCGCCTCGACAACCGGACGCGTCAAGATCAGACGGCCAACCTCGTGGCGCTTGAGCGCGGCAACGGCGAGCGCCATGGCCAGATAGGTCTTACCGGTACCGGCAGGACCCAAGCCAAAGGTGATGGTATGCGAGCGAATGGCATCCACATAGCGCTTTTGCCCGAGCGTCTTGGGACGAATGACACGGCCGCGATACGAAAGCAGCACGTCATCGCGAAGCGACGTAGCCTCGTGCTCACCGTCGCGCAAGACGGCCAGGCAGCGAGAGACATCGTCGGCAGACAGCGTGCGCCCGGCGGCCGCCTCGCGAAAAGCGTGCTCGAAAAAGCGCGCCACGAGTTCGGCCTCGTCCGGGTCGCCGCTCACGGAGATGCTATCGCCACGGGCGACCACGTGAGCGCGAACCAAGCTCTCGAGCGCACGAAGGACGCCGTCGCCGGCGCCCAAAACGCGCGAGGGATCAATCCCCCCGGGAACGGTAAGTCTAATCTTCGAGGCTTCCATGAACCTCCCTGCGTGCATGGACCAGGCCGGAATCATCGACTCCGATGATAGCAACATCGAGCAGGCGCGGGGCTGTAAGTCCACGGGTATCGTCAAGACGGGCATGATGGAATGAGCCGAGTGTCAGGTTGTCAGCATACTCGAGCACGGCACGCTCGACCGTGCCCACGCGATGACGAGCGTCAGCAATAGCGAGCTCCTGCGCGGCGGCCCGCATACGGCGGCTGCGCTCGGCCATAACCTCGGGCGGCACTTGGTCGGGCATGTCGGCAGCAAGGGTACCGGGACGCTTGCTATAGCGGAACACGTGCATACGCGAGAAACCCACACGGCGGCACAGCGCCAGCGACTCCTCGAATTCCTCGTCCGTCTCACCAGGAAAACCGACGATGACATCGCACGAAAGAGACACCTGGGGCAAGTTGGCGCGAATCATGCGCACCGTATCCTCAAAGGCCTCGGCGCTATAGGGACGGCCCATGCGATGCAGGGTCGCCGTGCAGCCGGACTGCACGGGCAGGTGCAAAAACGGGGCGATACGCTGCGGATAGCGCGCCATAACCTTAAGCAGGCGCTCAGAGATATCCATGGGCTCGACCGAGGAAATGCGCACATGCGGAATAGACGTGCGCTCCATGATGGCCTCGAGCAGCTCATCGATTTCGACATGCTCGTCGGTCGCGCTCTTGCCATCGTAGGCACCCAGGTTCACACCGGTCAGCACCACCTCGGGCACGCCGGCCTCCTGGGCCTCGCGTACTTGCTCGAGCACGGACTCGACGGGCACGGAACGCTCGGGGCCGCGCGCCTTCCACACAATGCAATAGGTGCAGCGATGGTTGCAGCCGTCCTGAATCTTCACGCCCAGGCGAGAGCGACCGAGCGCATCGACCACCTCGCCATCGCTGCAGGCGGGAACGCTATCGGACTCAACGCCCAGTACCTCGCAGACACGTTCGGCGACATCGATCTTTGACGGCTCGGCGATCACGCGATCCGAAAGCTCCAACAGCTCCTCGGGATGCAAATTGACCACGCATCCGGTCACGACTACATAGGGCTCGTTTGGATGGGCCAGCGCATGACGAACGGCCTTACGGGTCTTGGCCTCGGCCTCGCCCGTAACGGCACAGGTGTTAATGACGATCAAATCGGCATCCTGGGGCTCCACAATAGCGAAGCCCAGGCGCATAAGATCGGCAGTGATACGGTCGGACTCAACCCGGTTGACACGGCAGCCGAGGTTGACGACGGAAATATGGGGTGCGAGCACGCGGGCTCCTTAATCGAGGATATCGTCGAGGGCGCTCTTGATGCGGTCGGTCACCGACTTCTTACCGGAAGCGACGTCATCGCCCATCTCATCGGCAAAAGCACGGAGCAGCTCGCGCTGCTTATTGGAAAGATTGGTGGGAACGACCACGCGCAGTTGCACGATCAGGCGGCCACGCGAACCGCCACCGCCAATGCGCGGCATGCCGTAATTATTGACGCTCACAGTGTCGCCGTACTGGGCGCCGGCGGGAACCGTCACCTTAACGACCTCGTCGGGCATAATGCCCTCGACCTCGATCTCGCAGCCAAGCGCAGCCTGCGCAATCGAGATATCGCTCACGAGGTACAGGTCGTCACCGTTGCGCTTAAAGCGCTCATGGTCGGCAACGCGCACGTTGACAATCAGGTCGCCCGAAGGCTCGCCGCGAAGGCCGGCCTCGCCAAAGCCGCTCACACGCAGCTGGCGACCGGTCGAAACGCCGGCGGGAATATCGATGTCGATCTTTTCATGCGAAGGCGTGCGGCCCTGACCGTCGCAGGTCTCGCAGGGATGGTCGATGACCGTGCCCTCGCCATGGCAGTCGGGGCAAGGCGAAGAGGACTGAACCTGGCCCAAAAACGATCGCTGAACCGTCGTGACGTAGCCCGTACCGTGGCAGCGGCCGCACTGCTTTTCCTGTGCGCCCTCTGCCCTACCGGTGCCGTTGCAGTCCTCGCAAGGAGCAAGGCGGTCATAGCTGATCGTCTTTTTGCAGCCGAGCGCCGCCTCCTCGAGCGTCACCGAAAGCGAGATGGCCATGTCACGTCCGCGACGACGCTCACGACGGCTGCGGGCGCCACCGCCGGCACCGCCGCCAAAGAACGACGAGAACAAGTCGTCCATGCCCATGCCACCAAAGATATCGTTGATATCGACGTAGCCCGAACCACCAGGGCCGTCGACAGTGCCGTAACGGTCGTAGTTAGCACGCTTCTGCTCATCGGAAAGAACGGAATAGGCCTCGTTGAGCTCCTTGAACTTGGCCTCGGCCTCGGGGTCGTCCGAAACATCCGGATGTACGGTACGGGCCTTCTTTAGAAACGCACGCTTGATCGTCCGCGCGTCAGCATCCCTGTCGACGCCAAGCACCTCGTAGTAATCCCTATTTTCCGACACGACCGAATCCTTCCGACTTTCATTATTGTCACAGTGCGTCCTATACCCAAGCTGGGCCGACCGCAAACAGAGGGTTTGATGTTATTGCATTTGGTACGGCGAAAGCATGGCCCGTTGCGAGCAGCTCGCGAACCAAACCGACACGAGGGCGAACATAAAGCCGTTGGCAAAACCGTTGGCAAACTGCATCGCGCCGCGCTTCCACCACAGCAGACTGCGATGAAGCACGCCGTCCGAAAGCACCATGAACAGGCCCATGGTAAACGGAATAAAGCACATCACGGCAAAGGCCGAGAACACGCCCGAAATGGCCGAGAGTACCAAAAACGGCGCCACGATGCCCATCAGGTAAAAACCGGTACGAGCTTTGCCTTCCAAGCGCTCGGCCTCGACATGGGCGCGGCCGACCAGGTCGCCGCCCGCGGCACCGTTGGTGCCAGCATGACCCATGCCGCTAATGCGGACCTCGTCGCCATCGTGCGTGCCGGCAGGAAACTCAATCGTCTGCTCGGAGGTTACGCGAGTACGACCGCTGCCACCGCAATCAGGGCAGGGGTCGGCCACGACCTTACCAGAACCGCCGCACTCGGGGCAGACCGACTGGAACGTGCCCGCACCAAACAGAAAGGACAGGTCGACATCGATGTGGCCGCGGCCGCTACAGCTTGGGCAGGTATGGGCATGCTCGGAGGAGACAGAACCCGAACCGCCGCAATGTCCGCACGTATCGAAACGCGTGTAGCGGACGGTCTTGCGGGCACCGCCCTTGGCGTCCTTGGCGTCGAGCTTGATATCGACGACCACGTTGGCGCCGTTCTCGGGATTGTAGGCAGCCTGCCCACGACGCTGCTGGCCCCAGGCACCGCCAAAGGGAAAGCCGCCCTCAAAGGGATTGCCATAGCCCGTGTTGCCGGCATAGCCGCCACCATAGGGCGAAGCCGTAGGGGCACCGGCAAAGGGATTGCCAGAACGCATGGCATCGTAGCGCGCACGTTTTTGCTCATCCGAAAGCACGGCGTAGGCCTCGGAAACCTCTTTAAACTTTTCCTCGGCATCCGGCTCTTTGTTGACGTCCGGATGGAGCTTGCGGGCCTTTTGCTGGAAGGCCTTTTGAATATCACGCGAGGTGGCGTCCTTGGAGACACCCAGAATCTCGTAGTAATCTTTTTCGTTCATCGTCGCCATGCGCGGCAACCTCCTGCTCACAGCAGCGTATATATTCCGGTAATTCTACCCGAGCGGCCTAAGCTAGATCCCAAAACAGCTCGAACAGAACATTTCCATCGAGCCAGCCCAGGTGTGTCGGTGCTAAACGAGCTCGAACATGGCCCGCGACGACATCTGCCGAAGTGAAGGGTCCCTCATGGACCCCGAGCGTCTCGGGCACCCATGTGGCAAGACCCAATTCGAGCACGCGATCGCAAGCAGCTGTCAGCTCATCGGCCGGGATGACACGAGCCACGCGAATCAACAGGTCGGACGCGACACCGCGCGTCATGCGACAAGCAAGCATCAGGTCTTCGGCCGCAGCCTCGCGCTGCGAGAGATATTCGGCCTCGAACGCCGTCGCGTCATCGTCACGTTGCACCAGACGCACGCGGTACGCATCGCCTCGAGGAGACACGCCGGGGAACAAACCTGCAAGACGGTCGAAATCCTCGGCGTCGAGCATGCCCGCGGCAGAGCGACCAAGGCCCAGGTAGCCCCGTCCGGTCCAGTAGGCAATGTTATGGGCGCACTCATGGCCGTCGAGCGCATAGCTTGCCACCTCATAGGGGTGATAACCGGCCGCACCCAGGAGCTCGCGTGCCACGTCCATACATGCGGCCTGAAAATCCTCGTCGGGCTCGAGCGACTCGTCACGGCACGCCATGCGATAGAGCGGAGTGCCCTCCTCGAGCGTGAGCGGGTAGACCGACACATGATGCGGAGCCGCCGTCAGCACGCCATCGAGCGTGCGATTCCAACTCGCTGCGGTCTGCCCGGGAAGTCCGCACATAAGGTCGCACGACACGTCGAGCCCAGCGTTCTTGACCGTCGCGATAGCCGCAAGTGCCCGATCAGCATCGTGAATGCGGCCAATAGCAGCCAGCTCGGTATTGTCGAGGGTTTGCACGCCCAGAGAGACGCGTGTGACACCAACCTTGGCAAGCGCAGCGGCAAGCTCGGCGGTCAGCGACTCAGGATTGGCCTCGCAGGTAAACTCAACGGGGGTGCACCACGCACGAATACGCCGCGCCAGCTCCACCAGGCGCTCCCCCGCCAGCGACGGCGTACCGCCACCAACATAGACGGTGCGGATCTGGTCAAGGGCACCAGCCTTGCCAAAAGCATCGAGGCGCGCGAACAACTGCTCAAAATAGGAATCGAGCGCGGCATCCAAATCACACGAAGCAAAGCTGCGCGAGTCGAAGTCGCAGTAGCGGCACTTTTGGGCACAGAACGGCACGTGCACGTACAGCGCGGTAACGGCCACCCTTAAGCCTCCAGCGGATGAGGGGGCACCGATTCGCCGTCGGCAAGGGCAGCCTCGCAGGCCACCACATCATGCTCGATCTCATCGACCAGCGCCATAAACTCCTCATACGTGGAGCAGCGCACCACATGGGCACGCCAAGCGGCGGCATGGGGCATGCCTTTTAAGTACCAGCTTGCGTACGTGCGGGCACGCGACATGAGCGGCAGGAGCTCATGCGTCAGCGTTAGGTGCTCACGCAGGGCGTCAAGGCGCTC
>CBCTTO010000058.1:0-9028 GCA_965149855.1 uncultured Collinsella sp. | reverse complement strand
TAGTTATAGAGCAGCTCGTCGCCGCCGTTGCCCACGCAGATGTTCTCGCGCGTCACGCCATGCCAGGCAGCAAGCTCATCGCGCAAGTCGTTGGACATGGGGTCGGGATAGCGGTTGAGCGGCGTGGCAGCCAGGGATGCATCGATTGCCTCGCGCACGCCGGCCGGCACGGGATAGGTGTTCTCGTTGGCCGAAAGGTTGATGCGCGTGGGCGTAAAGTTGGGATCATAGGGCTCAATGCCGGCCAAGTAGGGCTGGACGAGCTCCTTCATGCGAGGCGTCAGCTCGGCCATGTTAGGCCTCCTTGCCGGTCGCGCCAGCGCCATCCGAGCCTGCAGCCGCCAGGTCCACACCCTCGGCGACCGTCGCCACAGCGTCGCCCGGCCAGGCGACCTTGGTCAGGTCGGCCGCAGCCAGCGACTCGGCACTCACGGCATCCTCGCCCTGCTCCAGCACGCGACGACGCAGGGCGGCAGAGAGCGCGTGCGCCCACAGGCCCTCGGCCTCGGCCAGGCGCTGCGTAGCGGGAGCATCGGAGAGCAGGCCTTCGGGCGTATAGCAAATGACGCTCGAGCGTTTAACGAACTCTTCGACCGAAAGCGGGTTGGAGAACATGGCCGTGCCGCCGGTCGGCAGCGTGTGGTTGGGGCCGGCAACATAATCGCCAAGCGGCTCGGAGCTCCAAGCGCCCACAAAGATGGCGCCGGCGTTGCGAATGCCGCCAAGCAGGCCCATCGCATCCTTGCAGTGCAGCTCCAGGTGCTCGGGCGCCACGGTGTTCACGGCCTCGACGGCGGCAGCCATATCGGCGGCCACCACGATGGTGCCTTCGTTGTCGAGCGAGGCGCGCGTGATCTCGGCACGTGGCGACTGCGCCACCAGAATGTCGATGCCAGCCTCGACCTCGCGCGCAAACTGCCCATCGCAGGTCACCAGATAACAGGCGGCCAGCGGATCGTGCTCGGCCTGGGCCATCAGGTCTGCCGCGACCACCATGGGCTTGGCCGTAGCATCGGCCAGCACGCAGACCTCGGACGGGCCGGCGACCATGTCGATTCCCACATCGCCCGAGACAATCTGCTTGGCCGCCGCAACAAAGGCGTTACCCGGGCCGGTGATTTTGTCGACGCGCGGAATGGTCTCGGTACCGTATGCCAGCGCGGCCACGGCCTGGGCGCCGCCCACCATATATATTTCGTCCACGCCGCCGAGCTTTGCCGCGGCGAGCGTGTAGGGGCTGATCAGGCCGTCTTTTTGCGGCGGGGTCACCATGACCACGCGCTTAACGCCGGCGACCTTGGCGGGAATGGCATTCATAAGCACCGTGGAGGGATACTGTGCGCGACCGCCCGGCACGTAGATGCCGGCCGCCGCGAGCGGGGTCACTTTAACGCCGAGCATCGTGCCGTCCGGGCGCGTGGTAAACCAGCTCTGCTCGACCTCGCGCTGGTGGAACTCACGAATCTGGCGCGCGGCCTTCTCGAGCGCGGCGACAAAGGCCGGATCGAGGCCTTCGAGCGCGGCATCGACCTGCTCTTGCGGCAGACGGAAGCTCTGCAGCTCGACACCGTCAAAACGCTGACAGTAATCGCGCACCGCGGCATCGCCGTTGGCGCGCACGTTAGCCACGATATCGCGGGCGGCGTCGACGATGCTTTGCGGCAGCACACCCTTGCGGTTGAGCTGGTTGGTAACGAGGCGCTCACCGGGAGCAAGTTTGATGGTCTTCATATCGGTATCCCCTATCGGTCGAGGTTATGTTCGAAAAACGAGAGACCGGGCGGCGGCGCCAATCGGCCCGCAGCCCGTACGTTGGGGCGCCCGTGCGCGCTCGCGCTATTGTGCCGAGCCCGCGACGGGCTCAAAATGCTTGTCCTTAACGGCCGCGGCCAGGCGATCGGCCAGGTTGCGCACGCGCGGATCCAGGCGTGCGGAACCCGGGTTGACGAAGAAGCGCGCCGTGCAGTCCATAATGCGGCCGGTGATGACCAGGTCGTTGTCGCGCAGGGTCGCACCCGTGGCGGTAATGTCCACGATGCGGTCGGTCATACCGACGATGGGGCCCAGCTCAATATTGCCGTGCAGCGAAACGATGTCGGCATTCACGCCACGCTCGGCATACCAGGCGCTCGCGATGCGCGGGTACTTGGTGGCCACACGAAGCGACCCGCGGCGGGCATAGTTGCGCTCGGCCTGGCCGGCGCGCCATGCGGGCTCCGCCTCAATAAAGGTGCACAGGCCATAGCCCAGATCGACCAGCTGCAGCAAGTTGAGGTCGGCCTCGATGAGCGAGTCCCAGCCGCAGATGCCGCAGTCGGCGCCGCCGCACCCCACAAAGGCCGGCGCGTCGCTGGGGCGCACGATGACAAACTCAATATCGCCGACCGCGCCCTCTCCGGCACGCGTATCGCGGCCGCGCACGATCAGGTGACGGCCGGGATCGCGCAGCTCAGAGACGTCCAGACCCGCGGCCTCGAGCACGTCGAGGGTATCGGCCTTGAGCGAACCCTTGGGCACGGCGATGCGCAGCGGGCCCTCGGCGCCACGGCCCACGGCGTGATCGCCATCGGAGGCGGCGTCCTCGGCCGAGGTGCGCGCGGCCTCCAGGCGCTCAAGCGAAAAGGCAAAACCCGCCGCCGGCACCTCGATGCCGTCGCCAAACGCGCCGGTAAAGATGGAGTCGTAGCGACCGCCCGAGCCGACCGGATCGGGCAGACCACCGGCATAGGCCTTAAAGACCAGACCGGTGTAGTAATCGAAAGAATTCATGATGGAGAAGTCGAAGGACAGCACCTGAGCATCCTCGGGAGCCAGGCCCTCAACCAGGGCACGCAGCTCGCGCGTCAACGGCGCAACGATACCGGCCGCCGCCAGCAGCGCATCGACACGGTCGAGCACCTCGGCGCCACCATGCAGGCGCGGCAGCTCGCTAATGGCAGCCTTGACGGCCTCGGGCTCGGCGCTTTCCGCCACGCGGGCATCGAGGCCCACAAAGTCGTTGGCGTGCACGCAACGCAGCGCCTCGGCAGCCAGTTCGCGGTCTTCGCACGCCGCGAGCAGCTCCTTAAACGGACGCACGCTGCCTGCGATAATACGCGCATCGGGCAGCGCGAGTTTGCGCACGGCCTCCGCTACCAGCGAGACAATCTCCACGTCGCCCGCGGTATCGCCCGCGCCGATGAGCTCAAAGCCCAACTGCGTAAACTGACGCGAACCGCCGGCATTGCGTTGGCACTCACGAACCACCGGCGCCTCGTAGCGCAGGCGCAGTGGCAGGTCGGCCGCGCGCATGCGGGTCGAGACCAGGCGCACGATCGGCAGCGTGTTGTCGGGACGAACCACCAGCAGGCGGCCGTCGTCATCGAAGAGCTTAAACGGCGTATCCGCGATGCGGCCGCCCTCCTCAAGCGAACCCTTGTCCTCGAGCAGCGGTGTCTCAACCGGCAGGTAATGATGCTCCCTAAAGCAGCCCTTCACCGTCAGCGCAATCTCCTCGCGCGCCTGAGCCTCCTCGGGCAATATGTCCCGGAATCCCCACGGTGTGGCCGTCATCTGGTGAGCCTCCTCATGCTGTGCTTCGTATAGAACAGAAGACCGGCATAGCTCCGCCGGTCTTCTGGGTACTTTAGCATACTAGAGTGCTTGCGGGGAAAATCCTTGTCCGCAGCTCACACCGTATTCATTTAGAAACATAGGGGCAGACGCTCAGCTAAATCTGACGATTATCTAGGCCAACCAGAAACCATATCCCGTTTTTCGTCTAAAAACTGGGATGCAGTTTCCGCTGAGGACTTTCCGAACTGCTTCTGCAGCGGCTGTTTTGGCTCCGGGACCGCGTCAATCGCATATCTTTATGGCGCCTTTATCCTACACATGTTGTATAACTACCAAATGTGGAATATAACAAAGAGCAAAACATAGGCTGAGCGTTATGGAGGATTGAGGTTGAAAGAGAAGCTATTTCGATGGGTCGTGAAGCACCGCAAACCCATCATCGCGTTCTATGCGGTGGCAGCACTGGTATGCCTGTTCCTGCGCCAGTTTGTAGGCGTTAACTACGACATTACGAGCTATCTGCCCGACGAAGCGGCGTCGACCGTCGCTCTGAATACCATGGGTGATGAGTTTGAGGGTGACATTCCCAACTGTCGCGTTATGGTGCCCAATGTCTCGATCGCTCAGGCGCTCAAATACAAGGACAAAATCAAAAAGGTCGACGGCGTCGAGGAGGTCCTATGGCTTGACGACGCGACAGATATCGATCAGCCGCTTGCCACGCAAGACAAAGACACCGTTGAGACCTATTACAAAAAGAACAACGCCCTGTTTACGGTGACGGTTAATTCCGAAAAGGAGATCGAGGCAACCGACGCTATTCGAGATATCGTGGGCGACGAGGGCGCCATTACGGGCTCGGCCATGTCTAACGCGCTCGCCACCACATCGACCGAGCAGCAGATCAGCATTATCACGGTCGCTGTCATAGCGATTATCTTCGTGATTCTGGTCATCACGACTACCAGCTGGGCCGAACCCATCCTGGTGCTGCTGGGCCTGGGCGTCTCGGTGTTTATCAACTGGGGCACCAACCTCATCTTTGGCGAGATTAGCTTTGTCACCAACTCTGCGGGCTCCATTTTGCAGGTTGCCATCGCGCTGGACTTCTCGGTCTTTTTGCTGCACCGCTTTAACGAGGAGCGTGGCCGCCACGGCAGCGTTGCCGAAGACATGGTGCAGTCGTGCTGCCTGTCCTCGGTCGCCGTGTTTTCGAGCGGTTGCACGGTCTGCATCGGCTTTATCGCGCTTGCCGCCATGCAGTTTAAGATCGGCCCCGACCTTGGTCTTGCCCTTGCAAAGGGTATCGCCATCAGCCTGGTATCGGTCTTTACCTTTGTTCCTTCGATGTTCGTTCAGTTCGATGGCTTTGTGCAAAAATCGCAGCACAGGCCCTTTGTCCCGCCGCTGGGTAAGTTCGCCCGTCTGGTGCTCAAGGTCTGTATCCCCGCTGCCGTCGTGATCCTCGCCGTGGTTTACCCTGCGCGTGTGGCATCGACCTCCAGCGATATCACGTACTACTACGGCACTTCGCACATTTTTGGTTCGGATACGCGGCTTGGTCAGGATATGGACAAGGTCAAGGAGGTCTTTGGCAACTCCGATACCTACGTTGTGCTCGTTCCCCGTGGAGAGGTGAGCGAGGAGCAGGCACTCTCCAATGAGCTCAAGGCGCTCCCCGAGGTCAAGTCCATCCAGAGCTATGTTGACGTTGCGAGTCCCTATATCCCCACGGGCATGGCCGAAAAGGACACGCTCGATCTGGTGGAGGGAGAGCACTACAGCCGTTTGGTGCTCACGGTTACCGCGCCCTACGAGGGTCCGAGTACATTTAAGCTGGTCAAGAAGATTCGTTGTATCGCGGACAAACATTATCCGGGTAAGGCAATGCTCGCCGGCGAGGGCGTGAGCACCACCGACCTTAAGGACACCATCACCGTCGATAAGGGCAAGGTCGACCTCATCGCCGTCGTGGCCGTGTTCGCGGTCTTGCTGCTGGCCACCAAGTCGCTGAGCCTGCCGATCATCTTGGTGCTCGTGATTGAGACCTCGATCTGGATCAACTTTGCTGCACCGCTCTACACCGGTATGCACGAGTTCTTCCTCGCCTACTTAATTGTGAGCTCCATCCAGCTGGGCGTTGCCGTCGACTACGGCATCCTGATTGCTGACCGCTATCGTGAGGACCGCGTGACCATGCATAAGCGCGAAGCGCTACTCGAGACCATGGAAGCTTGCACGATTCCTGTTTTGACCTCTGGATCGGTTCTGCTAATCAGTGGCTTCCTGATCCATGCGATCTCGAGCCACGGCGTGCTCAAGCAGATCGGCTGGTTCCTGGGCGTCGGCGTGAGCATCTCCCTAGTCGCCGTACTCTTTGCGCTGCCGGGTTTCCTGTATGTGCTCGATGGCCTCATCGGCAAGACCACGCTCAAAGCTCATTTTTTGCCCAAGGATGCCCAGGATCCGGTTTCGGATACCACCGAGGCATCGGCTGCGGACGGCTCCGCTCAGTAACGTTTTACAAAGCAGTTGGAAGGAATACCGCAATGCATACCCATACCACTGATACCGCTTCGAAAGAGCTCAAAGCCCAACGCGATCTTGTACGTCGTCCCCATAAGCGCATCGCTGCGCTCGCTCTTGCCGCCGGTCTGACCGTGGCCCTTACCGTTCCCGGTGCCGTTGTGTTCGCCGACGGCGTAGGGTCGACGAGCGCTGCCTCGGCTACGAGTGAACAGATGGCGACGGACTCCGATAACAGCACGCCGGGATATAAGAAAAACCAGGTCGTATACGTCAAAACCGATGCCGACGGCAATCGCACGGGTGTTTACGTGGTCAATAGCTTCGAGGCCAATAAGGGCGTCAAGATCGACGATGCCGGCACCTATAACAAAGTGACCAACCTATCGACGACTCAAAAACTAACGGACGACAGCGGGTCGGTTGCCGTTACGGGCCAGGGAGTGCAGGACTTTGTCTACCAGGGCGATCTGGACAAGAACACTCAGATGCCGTGGAACGTCACCGTGGCATACCAGCTCGATGGCCGCGATATCGACGCCAAGGATTTGGCGGGCAAGAGCGGCAAGCTCACTATGAAGCTCAAGGTCGAAAAGAATGACGACTATACCGGTGGCGATTATGCCGATAACTACCTGGTTCAGATTACCGGTCAGCTTAAGGATGCCGAGGCACACGATATTGAGGCTGAGGGCGCCACGGTTGCTGCCAACGGCTCCAACACGCAGCTTACCTACATGGTGATTCCCGGCAGCACCGGAGACTACACCATTACGACCGATGTTGAGGATTTTGAGTTTGATGGCTGGCAGATTGTCGGCGTGCCGCTGAATCTTGCCATCGATGTGGACTCGAGCAGCATGGATACGAGCCAGCTCGTGGAGCTCTCCAACGGTATTGCTACGGCCAATAGCGGTGCTGGCCAGGTTGCCGACGGTGTCAAGACGCTCGCGGCCTCGCTTGCCACGGCCAATACCGGTGCCGGCACGCTGTCCAGTGGCGCCGCTGCGCTCGCGGCGGGTACGAGTCAGCTCAACGCGCAGGTCCCCACGCTGGTCGAAGGCGTGAGCAACCTTAATGCCGGTGCCGAGGGGGTTAATGCCGGTGCCGTGCAGCTTAAGGGCGGTGCGTCCGATCTTTCGGCGGGCCTTTCCAAGCTGCAGGGGAGCGCACAGCAGATCTCGGGCGGCATAAGTGGAATTGCCGCTGGGTCCGATACGTACGTCGACGCGCTGACGCTGGGCAAGCAGGCTCAGGAGGCAAACCTTGCCAAGGCGCAGGCTGCGGCCAAGGCGGCCCAGGACGCCGTGACCGCTACGTCGGGCAACGCCTACAGCGCGCTGTACGGGCCGCAGGGTCTTACGGCGGCGCTCAGCGGCGAGGGGCAGTACCTTGCCGGTGCACAGCAGGCGCTCGGCGGGGCAAAGCAGGCCGCGAGCGCCATGGGCAACGATGCGGCAAAGGCTAACGCCGAGAGCGCAAAGGCTGGCGCCGAGAGCACCGTTGCATCTATTGCCGCTGCCAAGGCGGCGGTCGCCGATGCTCAGGACGCGCTGGATAACGCGGCCGATCTCGACTCCGCCAAGGCTGCGGCAGCCAAGCTAAGCGAGGCTACGGCACAGCTGGATGCCGCCACCGCAAGTGCCGGCAGTGCTGCTACCAGCGCGGGTGCCGCCGCCACGGCGGCATCGAGCGCCGATGCGACGGGTCTTACCGCGCTTCTCGATTCTGCATCCAATGCCGTTGCGGGCGCGCAGGGTCTTAACACGCAGGTGTCGCAGGGCCTTAAGGGTGCCGAGTCCATGTTTGGCACGCTTACCGATCAGGTTACGACTTTGGCCCAGGCGGCCGGCGCCCAGGGCGGCGCCCAGGGTGCCGTCACCGCGCTCGATAGCGCCATTCAGGGCTACACCACTGTCCAGGATGGCCAACAGCTGAGCCTGGCCGGAGCCATCGCCTATATGAACAGCGCGATCAACCCGGCAAACCCCACGGCCGTGAACCCCGGTCTTGTCGCCGGTGTTGGCTCTGCAGCAACGGGCGCGGGTCAGCTGAGCGATGGCGCCGCGGCTCTTGCCGCGGGCACCGACCAGCTTGCTGCGGGCACACAGCAGCTCAACGGTGCCACGCCCGCGCTTGCCAACGGCGCATCACAGCTCAACAACGGTGCGGCGCAGCTCAAGACAGGTGCTGCTAGCCTTGCTAGCGGCATGAATCTTCTCTCCTCGGGTGCAGGTACGCTTGCCAGCGGCGCATCCGAGCTCGGCAACGGCATGCAGGAGCTTACCGACCGAACGAGCAATCTCGATACTCAGGTCATCGACACCGTTAAGGACAAGATCGAGGAAATGCTCAACCCCGGCTTTACGCCGACGGACTTTGTCAACGGCGAGCAGGGCGGACATATAAATCGCGTGCAGTTTATCTATATGACGGGCGCGATCAGCAAGTAGGCAGCCGCGCCCTTGTGGCGATTGGCATCGGTAGCAAGTTATGAGGGGAGGGGCCGTCGGGCATTGTCTCGGCAGCCCCTCTTTGCTGTCAGCGGCCACTTCGCGTCTTTGCAGAAGCTGTACCGCAAGATTTGTGTTTGGAAGGAGACGCGCTTTCTGCAAGGGGCGGAGCGCGGAAAGCATGTCCCGGATTTGATGCTCGGAACGGGATGAGCTTTCCGGATCGGACCCCAAGCGGAAAGCGCGTCCCGTTTCGGGGCTTCAGAATGGGACGCATCCGGAAACCGCATCCCACTCTGAGCCGAAATTCCGGGATGAGATTTCCGCCGAGGACACCCTGCGCCGACGGCAACGCAAAAAGGGCGCCCGCGCGAATGCGGACGCCCTTGTGTAGGGTCGAGATATCAACCAGCCAAGATATCGGCCCTGCGGCCAGCTCTTAGTAGTCGAACTGGTGGTAGTAGCGGCGGTACTTGAGGTTGTGCTTGGTGACC
>CBCTTO010000057.1:0-9112 GCA_965149855.1 uncultured Collinsella sp. | reverse complement strand
CGCAATCGCGCAGCATGGGGATGCGCTCGCAACGCTCGGGCGCCGCGGCAAGCAGTGGCTCGGGAATGCCCGAGCTCTCGCTGCCAAAGACCAAAAAGTCGCCGTCGCGGTAGGTGCTTTGCGCATAGGTACGGCGCGCCTTTTTGGTCAGCAGATGCAGGCGGCCATCGGCGGGGGAGAGACCGTTGCGCGCAAGAAAATCCTCCCAGCCGGCATAGGTCGTCACATCCAAGTTTTGCCAGTAGCCCAGGCCGGCGCGACGTACCGTTTTGTCGTCGAGCGAAAACCCCAGCGGCTCAACCAGATGCAGACGGGCGCCGGTGACCACGCAGGTACGGCCAATATTGCCCGTATTGGCCGGAATCTCGGGCGCATACAGCACAATGTTGAACATGAATCTCCTTGGCTCAGAACGAAAAACCACCACGAAGGGGACAGGCACCTTCGTGGTGGTTTGGCGGTTACGTGGGCGGAAAATGCCCGCTTGGATAAACCTAGGCGCGGTGCCAGTCGGTCAGGCAGGCATCGAGGGAAGCGATGAGCGCATCCTTGTCCATGTGACGGCCGATGATGCACAGGCTCGTCATGCGGTCGCCCGTCTCGTCGTCCCAAATCTGCATGATCTCGGGGTTCTCGTCGATGATCTTCTGCTTCTCGCCCTCGGGCGCCGAGTCAACGAACAGGCCGTTCTCCATCAGGCGCATCTGGTGGCCGGCCTGCTCAAACATGTAGCACATGTCCGGATCGCCGGTCTGCCACAGCGGACCCTTGACGCGGATGACCTCGTCGGGCCACTCCTGCTCAACAAAATTGGTGAACTTCTGCAGGTCAAACGGCTTGCGGCGCGAGTACACAAAGGTCTCGATGTCGTACTCGAGCACCTCGGGGTCGTCGTGCTCCTCGGGATGCTCCATGGCCTCGATCCAGGCGGCGGAGTTGTAGGCGCGCATAAAGTCGAAGCGGTCGGTGTCGAGCAGCTCCTCCATGGGAACCTCGCCGTTTTGGGCCTCGACAATCACAGCGTCCTTCTGCAGGCTGCGCACGATGGCCTTGAGCTCGGCGATCTGCTCAGGGCTCACGGTATCGGTCTTGTTGAGGATCAGCGTGGAGCAAAACTCGATCTGCTGGATGAGCAGGCTTTCGATGTCGTCCTCGTCGATATCCTCGGCCAGCAGGTCGCGACCGCCGTTGAACTCGTCGTACATGCGGGCGCAGTCGACCACGGCCACGATGTTGTCGAGCGCAAGTTTGGGCTCGCCGCCCACTTTGGCCTCGTCGCAGAAGCTCGAGATGGTGTAGGCGATGGGGATAGGCTCGCAAATGCCCGATGCCTCGATGATGATGTAATCGAACTTGCCCGAATCGGCGATGCCCTGCAGCTGGTTGGCCAGGTCATCCGAAAGCGTGCAGCAGATGCAGCCGTTGGTGAGCGGGATGAGGTCGTCGGTCTCGGAAAGGCCGCCGTCGGCGATAAGGCTGGCATCGACGTTGATCTCGCCGATATCGTTGACGATCACGGCGGCGCGGATGCCGCCGTCGTTAGCGAGGATGTGGTTGAGCAGCGTGGTCTTGCCGGCACCGAGGTATCCGGTAAGCATGATGATCTTCACGGGTTTGTTGGGCATGTGCCCTCCTTTGTTAGACATGGCTTACAGTTGAATCTTATGCCAAACGCCTGCTCTTATACCCACGCGCCGGCAAATAACACAAGCTACTCCCAGGCTCCCCATACATCGGGGCAATAACCGACGGTGGCCTTTTTGCCGTTGCGCACGATGGGCTCGGCCAAGACCTGCTGGTTCTCGAGCAGCTTGTCGAAGCGCTGACTGGGGGTGAGGTGCTGGATGAGCGCGAGCGTCTCCTCGTCCTTGGCCTTGGGGTTGAGCAGCTTGTCGATGCCGCCGACCGCCTGCATCACGCTCGTGAGCTCGCCCTTGCTCATCTCCTTTTCCTTAAGGTCAATAAACTGCACCTTAATGCGGCGCTCCTTAAAATAGCGCTGGGCCTTCTTGGTATCGAAAGACTTTTTGGTGCCAAAAATTTGCACGTTCACTTATCGGCTCCCGTTCTAACGAATGAAGTTGGTGCGGGCGCGATCGCCTTCGGGGGCTTTGATGCCGGTGGCCTGTCCTGCCTCGATGCAGCGAAGGAGCCAGGCCATGTTTTTGCCGATGTTTCGCATGGTGGCCAGACCCTCGGCGTCCTGGGCGGCCTCGCCCGGCATGGCACCAAAGACGTTGTTCCAGTACGTGGAGGCCACCACGGGCATCTGGTTGATAGTGAAGTACTTGTTGAGTACATCGAAGGTGGTCGACGTGCCGCCGCGGCGGGCGACGGCGACCGCGGCACCTGGCTTGTGCGCAAAGGCATGCCCGCCTGCATAGAAGGCGCGGTCGAGAGCCGAGAGGATGCGTCCGCTGGGATGCGCATAGTAGACGGGGGAGCCAAAGACAAAGCCATCTGCCTGCTCGGCGGCAGCGATCAGCTCGTTCACCAAGTCGTCGTCAAAGGTACAGCGACCGCCGAGCTTGCCGCACTGGCCGCAACCGATGCAGTCGCGAATGGGCTTGGCGCCCAGCTGGAACACCTCGGTATCGATGCCCTCGGCGTTGAGTTGCTCGGCGACCTCAGCGAGTGCGCGGGCGGTATTGCCGTTTGCGTTGGGACTGCCATTGACCAAAAGAACCTTCATCACAAACTCCCTCTGCTGTTGGTGACTTCTGCAGAGGATTATCGCACGATGGGGGAGGCGGTGCGGGCGCGGTGCTAATCCAGTTTGGTACCTGGCACCTGCACGGCTTTACCGAGCAACGCTTTGAGCTCGTTCAAAATGGAAACGGGCTGTCGATCGACAGCGTCCAGATGAAGCGTCGCCACACGAATGGGCGGCTGATATTCAAGCGAGCCGATGAGCACGGGAGAACCCAGGAACCGCTCGATTTCGTCTGCGATCGCGTCGGTCTCTTCGGGATCAAAGTCGTCGAAAAGCGCCACGAATGTCGGCCCCGTCGAGCGGAACAGGCGACCCTTGCCGCGCGAGCATTCCATAAGGCAAGCGGCGCTTTCGGCGAGCACGCGGTCGCCTGCATCAAATCCAAAGCGGGCATTGACCTCGGCGATATCGTCAACCTTAATGGCAATAAAGCCTGCCTCGCGCGCCACGCGGCGCATTTCGCCAATGGCGTTGACCAGGGCGTGAATATCGCCCAGGCCCGTCACCGAGTCGGTCGTATCCGCTAGGCTTCGGTTGATGATGATGCCCACATACATGCTGGGCTCGGTATCGGTGCCGTCCAAGCGGTAACCCGTGCAGTCGCAAAGCGCGTATGCTCCGGTGGCATCCATTACGCGATACTGCATGTAGTGGAAGTGCCACGTGCCGTTTATCACCATGTCGAGCTCGGCGCGTACGTTGTCGCGGTCCTCGGGATGAACGCGGGCGAGCCACATGTCGACCGAGTTAAAAGGGTGCTGGGAGGGCAGGTCAAAATCGCGCACGGCGTTAACCGACCATTGCGATTCGCCCGTATCGAGGTTGAGGATGAACGGATAGCGCGTCTCGGAGCTCATGGAGATTGCTTGGAACACCCGGTCGTTGCAGGGAAGCTGATCGACGATTGGGCGTTGTGGTGCGTCATTGTCTTTCGGTTGCTGTACACGATGCATAAGCTTATAGCGATACATCTTGCGATCGGCATCCATCGTCATCTGGCGACGCGTGTCGCCGGCAAGTGGATCGACGCGCGAGCAGCCAAAGCTAAAGCTGGCGATCATGGGCGCCTTGCCACCTGAGCTCGCCTCGATCAGCCCGGCACGCACCTGCTCCAAGCGCTGCTCGAGTTCAGTCTCGTTTGCGGAGAGCGAGATAAGCACAAACTCGTCTCCACCGATACGGAACAGCATCTCATTGTGCTCCATGGTTTCGGAGAGCGTGCGGCAGATGCTCAGAATATAGCGATTGCCTTCGGCGTGGCCAAACCTATCATTGCAATGCTTGAGATGGTCGATGTCAATATAGGCGCAGGTGAAGGGATCGCCTTTGCGCCAGAGCTGCTCGACGTGACGGTCGAGTCCGCTGCGGTTGCCCAAGTTGGTGAGCGGGTCGATATAGGCGTTGCGCTCAAGCAGCTGGCGCTCTTGTTGCAGGATGGCATGCGTCTTTTGCAGTTGCTCACCAACGGCGCGTAGATCTGCAGGCAGCGCGGCAACATCGAGTTCGGCGGTCGAGACGCCATTCGCAAGTCGCTGAAGATAGGCAATAATCGATTGCTCGCCCATGCGGTACGACTCGTTCATGATGGATAACCTCCTTGGGCGGAAAAACGGTTTGTATCATATCCCCAATTCGGTTTGGATTGGGGATATAAGTTAGCCAATGGGGACAAATGCCCCTTTCGACGGTGGCGTTTTGCGCGCGAGCGTATCAGTTATTATTGCCGCCATCGAGCAATGCCTCAAAATCCTTCACCGGCATGGGGCGGTAGTAGAGGAAGCCCTGAGCGTAGCGGGCGCCCATTTGTCGTAGCATGTTCGCCTGCTCATTTGTCTCGACGCCTTCGACCACGACGGGCAGATGGAGCGACTGCGCCATCTCGAGCATCGATGAAATGATCTGCGTGCTGCGGCCTTGATCGCCGTCGACGGGCGCAATCTGCCAAATGTGCTTGTCGAGCGTCACCATAAAGCCGCTTTCCTCGAGTGCGGGGATATGGGTGCACATGCTGTGGGCGGCTATTGTTCGACAGGCGGTGGCGCGACGATGCGATGTTCGATGAAAATGCGACTGAGACGATATATGTTGACGGGTATACTTGTTCCGTTTGAATTTGCGGGGACGGAGATGGTCGCATGGCACAGTCAAATACGACGCGCACGGTGGGGCTGGCACTCGAGGGAGGCGGCTACCGCGGCATGTATACGGCGGGCGTGCTCGACGTATGGATGGAGCATGGCTTAACTTGCGACCATATGGTGGGTGTCTCGGCGGGCGCGGCGTTTGGCTACAACTTTAAATCGCGCCAGATCGGCCGCGCCATTCGCTACAACAAAGCCTATTGTGCCGATAAGCGCTATGCGAGCGTGACGAGCTGGTTGCGAACCGGCGACATGTTCAATGCCGATTTTGCCTATCACGAGGTGCCCATCGAGCGCGATCCCATCGATTTGGAGACATATCGCGCCTGCCCCATGCGGTTTACGTGCGTGTGTACCGATATCGAGACGGGCAAGGCCGTCTATCACGATCTGCCGTATGGCGACGAGCGCGATATCGAGTGGATCCGGGCGTCGTCGGCAATTCCCGTGGCGACGCGTCCCGTTGCTATTGACGGGCATAAGTATCTGGATGGTGGCGTGGCTGATTCTATTCCCAGCGCATGGCTGTTTGCGCAGGGGTATGACCGCAATATCGTGGTACTCACGCAGCCAGCGGGCTTTGTGAAGCAGCCCAACAGCGTGATGCCCATGCTGCGACGCGTGTTCCGTCACTATCCGGAGTTTGTCGCAGCGCTTGAGCATCGGCATGAGGTCTACAATACCACGCTCGATGACCTGGCACGTCGCGAGGCTGCCGGCGAGATCTTTGTGGTGCGGCCGAGCGAATCGGTGAAGGTGCCGTCGCTGTGTCGCGAGCCCGATGAACTTGAACGCATCTACCAGATTGGTCGCCGCGATGCGGAGGCGACCTTGCCGGCACTGGAGGCATATCTGGCAGAGTAGGGCAAACTGCCGCGTGCTCAGCGGAAAGCGCATCCCAAAATGGACGTCCAAACTGGGATGCGCTTTCCATTGCTGAAGATATGAGGCTGCGGATCAGCTGCTCGGCTTATGCCTATGCCTGCTGCCAGGTGTCGACGAGCTCCTTGGCCGCGGCGTAGGGGTCGTCGACACTGCAGACGGCGCTCACCACAAAGAAGCCATCGACGCCGGTTGCCTTAAGCTGCGGCAGGTCGGCCGTCTTGACGCCGCCGCCCACCACGATGGGCACGGGGCTTGCCGCGTGGAGGGCAGCCAGGTCCTCAAAGCTCTTGGTGATGATGGAGCCATCGGCCGCGCGTCCGCAGTCGCGCTTGGTCTCGGTCTCGTGGAGTGGGCCGATGCCCAGGTAGTCGACTAGGCTCATGTCGGCGGTCTTGACGTACTCGAGCATCTCCTCGCAACGGGCCGAAAGGCCCACGATGGCGTCGGGGCCCAGCAGCTTGCGACAGACCTCGACGGGAATATCGCTCTGGCCCACGTGCACGCCGTCGACAGCGATGCCCTGCTCGCGCGCGGCAAGCACGCAGTCCAGGCGGTCGTCGATCAGCAGGGCGACCTGACCGGTCTTGCCGGCCTGTGCGATTGCCTGCGCGGCGTCGCCCGTCAGCGCAATAATCTCGCGGGCGCTTGCCACCTTGGAGCGCACCTGGATGCAGGTAAAGCCTGCGTCGAGCGCCTGGGCCACCACATCGCCCACGGGACGCCCGAGCGTGTTTTCGGGGCCGAGTACCAGATAGGCCGAGATATCAAGGTTGTCGCGGATACTCATCGTGCTTCCTCCTGCTTTTTGATCTGCGCTTCCATGCGCTCAAGCTTGCCGGTCATGGTGTCAGTAAATCCGGGTCGAATATCGGCTTTGAGCACGACTTCGGTGCGGATGCCCTTGCTCGCCAACACAAAGGTTGCGTCGCGCACGACCTGCATGACCTCGTCCCAGTCGCCCTCGATCTCGGTGAACATCGAGGTGGTGCGGTTGGGAAGGCCGCTCTCGCGAATGACGCGCACGACCTCGGCGACCTCGGCGGACAGCTCGTCGCCGGTGCCGCACGGGGCGATGGCCACGGCGACGAGCGTGTTCATGCCGGCATTGGTTACGGGCTCGGACATGGCTTATGCCTCCTCGAGCTCGAGTTGGTTATTGGCAATGTCCTGGGCGGTTGCGCGGTAGAGCTCGTCGATAAAGGCGACCTTAAAGCTTGCCGGGGCATCGGCGACAGCGGCGGCACGCGTGCCGGCAACGTTGTAGACGGCGGCGCCGCAGATGGCTGCCGTAAACGGGTCGGCGGCACAGGCGTACACGGCCAGCACGCCGCCCTGCGAGCAGCCGCAGCCGGTGATCTTGGACATGAGCGGGCTGCCGCCGTGGGACTTGGCCACCGTCGTGCCGTCGGTGATCAGGTCGACTTCGCCCGAGACCACTACGGCGCCGCCGGTGTAGCGGGCGAGCGCCACGGCGGCGTCGCGGGCGGCGTCGACCGTGTCGGTGGTATCGACACCGCGCACGCGGCTCAGATCAGCCGCCTCGCCCTCAAGGCCCCACAGGCCGGCGAGCGCGATAATCTCGGAGGCGTTGCCGCGCACGATGGCGGGCTTGTACTGCTTGAGCTCGTTTACCAGCTGGGTGCGCAGGCTACCGATGCCCAGACCCACCGGATCGAGCACCCAGGGCTTGCCGGCGTCGTGTGCCGCCTTGGCCGCGCGGGGAATCGTCTGCTCGTAGATGGGGAAGAGCGTGCCCATATTGAGATAGATGGCGCCGCCGCCGGCAACGAGTGCCTCGCCCTCGTCGGGCAGATAGACCATGGCCGCCGATCCGCCCACGGCGAGCTGTGCGTTGGCGACAAAGTCGATCGTCACCGTGTTGGTGATGGAGCCGGCCATCGGATTGGTAGCGCGAATCTCTTCCACGGCCTTGACCACATTTTGCTTAAGCTGTTCCGAATCAATCACTGCACATGCCTCCTTGGCATAGAAAAGGGGCGCTGTGCATAGACAGCGCCCCTGTAAAGGCGGCATGCTCCCTACGCCAGCATTAACTGACAGGTTCAAAGGATTGGGCTCCATGCCCTCTCAGCCTTGTGGTTTGCACCGCCGGCACTCCCGCATCGAATCTGTTGTTCCCTATACTAGCGCACCTGCCAAAAAGGGACAGGTTTATTTTGGCAGGTGGCAACTGGGGCGCTGCATTTTCCCAGATAAAACCTGCCAAAATAAACCTGTCTCTTATTGGCAGGTCGTTACAATGGTTACGGTGAAAACGACTGGGGGACTCTATGATCAAACTTGTGCTGACCGATATAGACGATACGCTGATTCCGGCCGGGCATGACGGCGCCAGCGACTACGCCATCGAGGGCATTCATGCCATGCAGGCGGCGGGTCTGCACTTTGGCCCGGTTTCGGGCCGTCAGCCGTCCGCGATGGGCTGGATGTTCAAAAATTGTTCCGAGTGTTTTTCGACTGGCGCGTTCTGTAACGGCCAGGTCATGTTTGTGGACGGCGAGGCGGTAGCCTCGCATGCGACCGACAACGCCGCCCTTATGCGCTTGGCTGACTACTTGGAGCAGGAGACCGACGATACGTATCTGAAGGTCTACAGCCTGGGTGATGACTTTTGGAATAACGATGCCTACTGCGTGACGAGCGATCCCGAGCGCGTTCGTCGCGCCATGGAGTCGGGCGGTAATGCGTGGCTCAAAGGCGAAGAGGCCCCGTGCCGTCCCTTCGTCGATGATGCGCCGGTGTTTAAGGCGAATATTTGGAGTGCCCGTTCACGTGAGGAGCTCGTGGAGCTACGCGAGCGCGTTGCCGCTGATGTGCCGGAACTCTCGCTTGTGTTTCCCAACAACCGCGTGCGCCTGCTTGACATCCTTCCGGCCGGTTGGGACAAGGGCTGCGCTGCGCTGGAGCTGGCGCGCGCTTTGGGCCTGACGACCGATGAGGTGGCCGTATTTGGCGATTCCGATAACGATCTGCCCATGATCGACGCCGTTCCCAACTCCGTTGCAGTCGCCAATGCCAACGAGGCTGTCACGGCTGCCGCGCGCTGGCATATCGGCGCTGCGGCAGACGATGCGGTTGCCGGGGCTCTGCATCAGATTGCCGACTGCGCCGCGACGGGGGAGATGCCGCCGTTTATGCGTCAGATGGATGCGACGGGTTTTGACGTCACGAACGTCTAGGGAGAAAGCTATGAAGCTTCAGCAGCTCAGGTATGTCGTCAAAGTTGCCGAATGCGGCAGCATCACCGAGGCCTCGCGCCGGCTTTTTGTGTCGCAGCCTTCGATTACCGCGTCGATCCGCGATCTCGAAAACGAGATGGGTGTGCACATCTTTGAGCGCACCAACAAGGGCG
>CBCTTO010000056.1:0-9553 GCA_965149855.1 uncultured Collinsella sp. | reverse complement strand
GCCTGGTGCGAGCTCATGAACTATGCGCACAAGAAGGGCATCGAGGTCATCGGCGACATTCCTATGTATGTTTCTGACGATTCGGCCGATGCGTGGAGCGAGCCCGAGAACTTCTGGCTGTCCGATACCGGCAAGGCGATTGAGATTTCTGGCGCGCCGCCTGACAATTTTGCGCCCGAGGGCCAGGTGTGGGGCAACCCCACCTTCCGCTGGGATCACATGAAGGAGAACGGCTACCGCTGGTGGATGGACCGTCTGCGTCGCGCGTTCTCACTCTACGACCGCGTGCGCCTGGACCACTTCCTGGGATTCCACAGCTACTTTAGCATTCCCGCAGGTAAGGCATGCGCTGACGGCCGCTGGCTGGCGGGTCCGGGCAAGGATCTGTTCCAGACTGCCTATGAAGAGCTGGGGCCGCTCAACTTTATCGCCGAGGACCTGGGCTATTTGACGCCCGGTGTTCGCGCCATGGCTTCGACCTGCGGCTTCCCCGGCATGGACGTGCTGGAGTTTAGCGACTACGACGTTCGTTGCGGCGTGCACCCCACGCCTGGCAAGATCCTGTACACCTCAACGCACGATACGTCGACGTTGGCTGGTTGGTGCACGCGCTCCTTTGCCGGCGGCGATGAGCCGAGCGGCGTTGAGGTGGCGGCTAAGCTGATGGGCGACGCGCTGGCAAGCGACGCTCCCCTGGTGATGATGCCACTGCAGGATATCCTGGGGCTTGGCGACGACGCGCGTATGAACGTACCGGGCGTGGCCACGGGCAACTGGACCTGGCAGGCTGACGAGGCCGACGTTGCGGCCGCCGAGGGTAAAACTGCACAGCTCCTGCGCAACACCCATAGATTCTGGGGCGAGGCGTGATAAAACGCCCGATATAGGGTACAGTTACAGACGTTTGAATTTATGCGGGCAGAGCGATCTGCCCGCTTTGTGCTGAAAAGGAAGTATTATGGCACGCTATGATTACAAGTGCTCAAGCTGCGGCAACGTGTTTGAAGTTGAGCACCCCATGTCCGAGAGCCCCGAGGTTGTGTGCCCCAGCTGCGGCGCTCCCGCCGCCAAGACGTTTTCGGCCAGCGGTATCAAGTTTGAGGGCAGCGGCTTCTACAACACCGACCAGCGAAGCGGTGGTTCCAGCACCAACGCCACCAGTGGCTGCTGCGCCAACTGCCCGCACAACCACTAACAACCAAGTAGCCCCGCGACCGACACCGATCGCGGGGCTGTTTCTTTGTGTAACAGAAATCTCTATGAGTTGCGGTGAAATAAGGACTGTTTGGCGGGCAGAAGCCGCTATTCAATCCCTATTTCACCGCAACTTAGTAGAGTTACTTGCGGACTAGCCTGGCGCAGAAGTGGCCGTCGTAGGAATCCGCGTTTACCGGCACGCTTTGGAAGAGGCCTCGATCGTTTTGGCGGACGGCAACCAGCTTCTTGGCCTGATCGAACTCGGGAAGCTGCAGAATCTGGGCTTCGCTGAGCGGCGCCACGGCAAAGCCCTCACCCTCGGCAGAGGCCAAGAAAGCATCCACGACCTGTGTGTTCTCTTCGTCAAAGACCGAGCAGGTGGCATAGATGAGCTCACCGCCGGCTGCCACGCGCGCGGCGGCTTCCTTGAGCATCGTCAACTGCAACTTGGGCAGCTCAACCGTCACATCGTTTTCGGTCAGACGCCACGGAATCTCAGGATGACGGCGCATGGTGCCGGTACCCGAGCACGGGGCATCGATAAAAACTGTATCGAACAGGGCAGGTTTGCCAAGCATGGCATCAAAGGACGTGAGCACCTCATTGAGCTCGCAGGCATCGCCCGAGACCGTGCGAACACCCTGGATGCCTGCCTTGCGCAGACGCGCGAGATTCTGGTCGCACTTGCGCTCGTGCAAATCGAGCGCGGTATGCTGGCGCTCGTACCCAGCACGTTTGGCCTGGCACATCATCACATAGGTCTTGGTGCCGCGGCCGGCACCAATCTCCAAGCAACGCCCGGGACGCGTCGCCGCAGTGGCGATGAGCTGGGCGTTAAGGTCTGAGGCAACGGCAGCAGCGCGCTCAAACACGCCGGACGCAACCGTGACATGCGCATCGACCGGCGCATGGCAGCCCGGAAACACGGGTGCCACAAGCTGCGAAATGTACGGATCGGGTTTGGCTGCAAAGGCGTTCTCGTGCAAAGCCAGCGGCGCAGGCGCCAGATTGCCGGCAAAGTTGAGCGCGCCCTCGGGTGTGTCGAACGATGCCATAATGCGAGCACAAAGCCAGCGCGGCAGACCCATCAGGCGCGACAGGCGAACCAGACGACGTTCGGACTCATCGGCATCCGCTGCGGCGGCAAAATCCTCAATGTTGTCCGCGACCTTATGCAGCACGGCATTGGCCAAACCGGCGGCTGACTTAGCACCGCTGCGCACGAGCTCAACGCCCTGACTCACCGCAACACGACCCGGCGTATGCAGATAGAGCATCTCAAAGGCCGAGATACGAAGCGCCATGCGCACACGAGGCGCGACCTTTTTGGGCTTATCGAGAAACTGGTCGAGCAGCTCATCCAAAATGCCCTGGGTGGCCGCAACGCCAAGTGCCAAACGAGCGGCAAAAGCAGAATCGCGCTGGTCAATGGCCTTGGCCGAAGCACGGGACGAGAGCACGTCGCGCGCATACATACCGCGGCGATCGGCCTCCATCAACACATCGAGCGCAAGCTTGCGCGCGGGAGAAAGCTTGCTCATGACAAAACACCCCACGTCAGATCGGCACCCTGCAGGCCGGCAGCCCAGGCAGAAGCAGTCATGGCACGCTTGCCATCGGGCTTAACCTCAAGCAGTTCAACCGCGCCATCGGAAAGGCCCAGGTAAACACGCTTGCTCTTGACGGCAACAGTACCCTCGCCAAGCGACACATCAGCCGGCGCGGCATCGAGCACGCGAACCGTCTTGTCAGCGATCACACAACGAGCGGGCGCGGTGTCGGACGAAGCGAGCACATGACGCACGCAATCGAGAGCCGCCATCTGCGGATCCAGACGCATCTCCTGCTTGGAAATCTTGGCAGCATGAGTGACGAGCGACTCATCCTGCTCAGTCCAAACAGCCGAGCCATCGGCAAGCGAGGGAAGCGTATCGGCAAGCAACTTACCGCCAAGCTCACCAAGCTCCATCGTGAGCGCATCGGCATGCTTACCGGCAACCGACGTAGAGGCCTGGGCACAATAAGCGCCCGTATCCACGCCATGTCCAATGCGCATAATGGAAACGCCAGCAACCTCATCACCAGCAAGAATGGCACGCTGAATGGGAGCAGCGCCACGCCAACGAGGCAGCAAGGACGCATGAACGTTCACGATACCGAGCGGCGCCATATGCAGCACCTCATCAGGCAAAATGCAGCCATAAGCAGCCACACAGAAAATATCAGCCTGCACAGCCTGGAGCGCCTCAACAACCTCAGGCGTCATACGATTAGCCTCAACAACCGGCAGGCCAAGCTCAAGCGCCTTGGCCTTAACAGGAGACGGCTCCAGCTTCTTACCACGCCCACGAACAGCATCGGGACGCGTAATAACAAGCGCAATCTCGTTCACAGCCTCAACAAGCGAAGTCAGCGAAGGCACAGCAAAATCAGGCGTACCCATAAACACAATACGCATAAAGAACGTCTCCCCTCAACCAAAGCCGAGACGGCTACAAACAACAGCGGAAAGCCAAGTACCCAGCCCATCCGCAATAACAATTCAACAAGAACAAATATACCCAAAACCAAAGAAAGAGCCGCAATAAAAGCAGCTCTTCCAACAAAGCAATTATCAGTGAAGACGCCCATCCCTGTCCCGACGGCACCCGGGCGAGACAAGCAGCGTCAACGTAGTCCCCGGGGCGCCCGCCTATATCGTCCCGCGCGCAGTTTCGCAGCGCAGCGAGAATGTTTGAGCACGGGATGATATAGGCGGGCGCCCCGGGGACGGACAAACCTACTCCGTCTCGCCCGGTCGAGCGCCGCGGGCTAGGGCGTCCTGGTACTCCTTGACTGCCTTGATCCTCTGCATCGGCTTGAGTCGCTCGAACATGGTATTGCCGTGCAGGTGATCGATCTCGTGCTGCAGGCACACGCAGAACAGGTCGCCTGTGGCCTCATAGCGAATCAGGTTGGCATCCAGGTCATACGCCTCGACGACAACGTGATCGGGACGCTCGATCTCGCAGCTAATGCCGGGGATGGAAAGGCAGCCCTCGCTAAACGGCACCAAATGGTCACTCTGCTCGACAATGACGGGGTTGATGAGCACGTACGGGTCGTAATCGTTCTTGTCGCTGTAGTCGCAGTCGATGGTGACGAGCTGAATGAGCTCACCGATCTGCGGGGCGGCCAGGCCGCAACCGCCGTTGTCGAACATCATCTTCTTCATCTTCTCGGCAAGCGCCTCAATCGCCGGGGTGATCTCCTCGATGACGGCGCACTCCTGGCGCAGACGAGGGTCGGGCGACAGTACGATTCCGTTGGCTTCCATGGCCATCCTTTCGGGTTGTTACATCAAATCATAGGCGTCGACGTCAACGCTCACGCTCACGCCGCGCACGGAGCCCGCCTCTTTGAGACAGGCGTCGATATCATCAGAGACATGGTACCCTACCGGCGACTTCACAAGCAGGTGGAAGCGGTAACGGTCCTTGGCTCTCTCGATTACACACGAAGCCGGGCCCAGCACCTGCGGCACGGCACTCCCCGCCTGCAAAAAGTCGGGCGCGGCGGCGTGCCAGCGGCGCTTGAGGAGCTTTGCAATGCGCCCGATATAATCCTGCGCATCGTCGCGGCTTGCCGACCACACCAAAATATTGACCAGGCGTACGAACGGCGGATACAGTGCGTCGCGGCGCTGGTCCAGGTCGTAGTCGGTAAAGATCGAGCGGTCGTGCTCGGCGACGGCGCGGATGACCGGGTCCTCGGGCAGATAGGTCTGGATGATGACCTCGCCGGGACGATCGCCGCGGCCGGCACGACCCGCGACCTGCTCGAGCAAGTCGTAGGCACGCTCCCCCGCGCGAAAATCGGGCAGCTTGAGTGCAAAGTCGGCATTGACCACGCCCACGAGCGTGACTTCGGGAAAGTCAAGGCCCTTGGCAATCATTTGGGTACCCAGCAGCACCGCGCAATCGGCGGCATCGAACTGCTCGAGCAGCTTTTTGTGTGCGTCCTTGCCGCGCGTGGAATCGGCGTCCATGCGAATGATGGCGACGTCGTCGGGCAGCATCTGGTGCAGTGCGTCCTCGATCTGCTGCGTGCCCAGCCCCATTTTTGCCAGGTAACGGCTACCGCACTTGGGACAGCGACTCGTGGGTGCGGGATACGGCTGCACGCGCCAGGACGAACCACAGGTGTGGCACTGCAGCGTATGGGTGCGTTCGTGGTACGTAAGCGCCGTGGAGCAGTGGTTGCAGGTGGGGACGCAACCGCATTCGCGGCACATCAAAAACGGCGCAAAGCCGCGGCGGTTGTGCAGCAGTACAGCCTTCTCACGCCGTTCTGCAACGCGCTCCAGGCCTTCCATGAGCGGTTTTGAGAACATTGAGCGGCTGCCGCGCGAGAACTCGCGACGCAGGTCGGCAATGCGAACCGTGGGCAGCACGGCGTGTCCCGGGCGCTCGGGCATCTCGACACGCGTCCAGGTGGCACCATTGAACGTCCCGCGACGGCAGCGGTCGAGCGCTTCGGCAGAAGGCGTGGCCGAGCCCAGCACGAGTGGGCAACGATAGCGACGCGCCATCTCGGCCGCCACCTCGCGCGCATGGTAGCGCGGGCTAGAACCCTGCTTGTAGCTGGTCTCGTGTTCCTCGTCGATGATGATGAGACCAAGGTTGCTGAGTGGGCAAAAGAGCGCCGAACGGGCTCCCACGACCACACGCGCGGCCCCGCTGGCAACCATATCCCACTGGTCCAGGCGTTCGCCGGCCGAAAGGCGCGAATGGAACACGGCGACCGTCTCGCCAAAGCGCGAACGGAAGCGGCCGACGGTCTGGGCCGTCAGCGAGATCTCGGGGACGAGCACGCAGGCCGAGCGACCGGCCGCAAGCACGCGCTCGATAGCGGAGAGGTAGACCTCGGTTTTACCGGATCCGGTGACGCCATCGACAAGGACCACGTCGCCGTGTGCATCCAGGCGAGCTCGCTCAATCTGCGCGAGCGCCTGCTGCTGGCCGTTCGTAAGTGCGACCGGCGCTTTGCCGCTCGCGGAGGACAGCGTAGTCTGCTCGCTGCAGCCGCGCCAGGCGCGGCGCTCCTCCACCACCACGACGCCGCGCTTTTCGAGCGACTTGATGGTCGCGGACATGCTGTTGTAGAGCAGGTTGAGATCGCGCGTCGTGACCGGTCCGCACTGGAGCGCCTCGATGAGCTGGCGCTGGCGAACGGCGGTCTTGGGCGGCGTATAGTCGAAGCCCTCGGGCGTGAGCATGACCCAGCGGTTTTGGATGGGTTTGACGGCGGGGCGCTCAACGGTCCACACACCGTCGTCGCCCTTGACCACGCGTGGGCTTCCACCCGGAGGCAAGAACAGGCGCAGACACTCGGAAAGCGTCGCGACGTACTCGCGGCTCATCCAACGCGCGATGCGGGCAGCCTCGGCGGTAAAGAGGGGTTTGCTGAGGATGGCTTCAACGAGCTTGATGCGCGAAGGGTCGAGGGCGTTGTTGCCTTGCAGGTCGCCCAGCTCGGGCGCAATATCGACGATATAGCCTGCGGCGGCACGGTTGCCAAAGTGGACCAGGACCGTCGATCCGACCTGGGCCTCGTTGGCAAGGGACTGCGGAATGCCGTAAGCGAATGGCTCGGACAGCGCACGGGTGGGAATGTCCAGGACCACGCTCGCGTAGGCAGCGATGGGCTCAGGTGCAGGCTTGGGCTTGGCCGGGGCAGCAGCGGATACCGGCGCCGCCGGAGTCTCCTCCGGTTCCGGCGAACCAAACAGCGAAAGTTGCTCGGCCATGGCCCCAGCACCTCCTATCCCAAACGTCTACAGAAACAAGAGCCCCGCTCGGGGTGAACGGGGCTCGGATACATACGTTTGCGCAGCGATTACAGCGCCATCGTGCGGGCGCGGTCGATACGCGCCAGGCAGTCGTCGCGGCCAATGAGCGCCATGGTCTCGCCCAGCGGAGGGCTCACCATGTTGCCGCAGACGGCGACGCGCACGGCCTGGAACACCACGCGCTTCTTGAGGTCCATCTGCTCGGGCAGCGGCTCAAGCGCAGCGTCGATGTTCGCGGCTGTCCACTCGGTAACACCCTCGAGCGCGGCCTTGGCGGCATCCAGAATGGCGCCCATGCCCTCCTTGGCCAGGCCCTTGTTGACGGATTTCTCGTCATACTCGAGCGTCTCGGCCGTGGCAAAGATGGGGGCGGCGACGGTCACGGCGTCGGCCGGCATCTTGGTACGCGGCTTGACGATGGCAGCGAGTGCATCGATCCAGTCCTCGACGTACTCGACGTTACCCTCGATGAGGCCCGCCTCGTGCAGTTCGGGGACCATGATCTCGTCGGCAAACTGCGCGTCGGACATGCCGTTGATGTACTCGGCATTGACCCAGTCGAGCTTCTTGGGGTCGAAGGTCGCGGGGTTCTTGGAGATGCGGTCGAGCGAGAACTTGCTGGCCAGGACGTCGCGCGGGATAATCGTGGTCTCGCCGTCGAGCGACCAGCCGAGCAGCGCCAGGTAGTTGACGAAGGCATCGGACAGGTAGCCGGCGTCGCGGTACTCCTCCACGGAGGTGGCGCCGTGGCGCTTGGAGAGCTTCTTGCCGTCGGCGCCCAAGATCATGGAGATGTGGGCGAACGTGGGCACGGGCGCGCCGAGGGCCTCGTAGACCATGACCTGGCGCGGGGTGTTGGACAGGTGATCGTCGCCGCGGATGACGTGGGTGATCTTCATCATGGCGTCGTCGACGACGGTCGCGAAGTTGTACGTGGGCGTGCCGTCGGAGCGGAAGATGACAAAGTCGTCGAGCTCCTTGGCATCGAAGGTCACCTCGCCGTGGACGGCGTCGTGGATGACGACGTCGCCGCGGTCCTCGGGCACCTTGATGCGAAGGACGTAGGACTCGCCGGCCTCGATGCGGCGACGGGCCTCCTCGGGATCAAGATCGCGGCAACGACGCTGATAGCCCTGGAAGGGGTCCTTGCGCTCCTGGGCGGCCTTGCGATCGGCGTCGAGCTGCTCCTTGGTGCAGAAGCAGGGATAGGCCTTGCCCTCGTCCCAGAGCTTCTGGGCGGCCTGCTTGTACAGGTCCAGGCGCTCGGTCTGTGCGTAGGGGCCATAGTCGCCGCCCACCTCGGGACCCTCATCCCAGTCCAAGCCCAGCCAACGCATGGCGCGCAGAATGACCTGCGTGTTCTCGTCGGTAGAACGGGTGGGGTCGGTGTCGTCGATGCGCAGGATGAACGTGCCGCCGTTTGCGCGGGCGAAAGCCCAGTTATAGATAGCGGTGCGGGCGCCGCCGATGTGCAGCTTGCCCGTCGGTGAGGGTGCAAAGCGGACGCGAACGTCTGATGCCATGGAAATCTCCTCGATTGCAGGATGGATGTCTAACCGCACCAGTATAAAGCAACAAAGCAACCTCCGCACAAAGGGCACCGACCCACTCATTGGGGACAGACTTAAATGACTACCCAACGAGCACTCGGCTGGCCATTTAAGTCTGTCCCCAATGAGTAGGTGCGGAAAGGGTGTGAATGTTGGATTTACGCGATATGATGTGCCCTTGCATATAGAGCTCGGCGGAATGGTAACGGTCGCCGGGACACGTTTTTGAAAGGACAATCATGTCAGAAGAACTTCGTTCCATCCCACCCCAACACGGGTCCTTTGTATTTACGTCGGAGTCGGTGACCGAAGGTCATCCCGATAAGATTGCTGACCAGATCAGCGACGCCGTCCTCGACGCAATCCTCGCTAAAGAAATAGAGCTGCAGGAGCAGGGCTACATTGCGCCCAACGGCGTGCCCGCCAACGTTGAGAACGTCCGCTGCGCCTGCGAGACCCTCGTGACCACCGGCACCGTCATCGTTGCCGGCGAGATCCGCACCCAGGCCTACGTCGACGTGCAGGAGATTGCCCGTGGCGTTATCCGCCGCATTGGCTACAACCGTGCAAAGTTCGGTTTTGACTGCGATACCTGCGGCGTTATGAGCCTCATCCACGAGCAGTCGCCCGATATCGCCCAGGGCGTCGACGAGTCCTTCGAGACCCAGACCGGCGCCACCACCGACCCGATCGACTTGATCGGCGCCGGCGACCAGGGCATGATGTTTGGTTATGCATCCAACGAGACCAAGACCCTCATGCCCATGCCGCACTACCTGGCGAGCCGCCTGGCCGAGCGCCTGGCCGCCGTGCGCCACGACGGCACCCTGCCCTACCTGCGCCCCGACGGCAAGACCCAGGTCACGGTGCGCTACGAGGACGGCAAGCCCGTCGAGGTCACGACCATCGTCATCTCCACGCAGCACGCCGCCGAGATCGAGAACATGGGCAAGATCAAGGACGACCTCATCGAGCA
>CBCTTO010000055.1:0-9865 GCA_965149855.1 uncultured Collinsella sp. | reverse complement strand
CACGAGCGGGGGCTCCTATCTTTTTAGTGCCCTCGGATTGGGTCATAGTGTCTGTCGGTAACGAATCATCGGCTATTTCGTTGCTGGTCAATATAAGATATTGCTTTGCGTTAAACGTTATTTGACGTTCTTGAGGGTAGGGGATTTCTTTGGGTCGTAGTGCGGATATGACGCCGCCTTTGCGTTGGCGGTTGGGTGTTGCTGGCGGGGTGGCGCTCGTTGTGTTGCTTGTTGACCAGTTGACCAAGCTTGGGGTTCGTGCCATGGGCGATGCACTGCATGTGACCGTCATCCCCGGCGTGATCGACTTCCTGTTTGTCCGCAATATTGGCGCTGCCTTTAGCATGGGCGAGGGGCATGGCATCGCGTTTGCCGTGCTGGCGTTGGCGGTCATTATCGCTATTGCCGTGTACTTGCTTCGCGCGCCCCAGCTTGCTCGCTTGGAGGTGGTGGGCATGGCTATGGTCGCGGGCGGCGCCATTGGCAACGCGATCGACCGTCTGACTTTTGGCTTTGTGACCGATTTTATTGCCACCACCTTCATCGACTTTCCCGTCTTCAATGTGGCCGATATCGGCATTACCGTGGGCGTTGTGCTCGCCCTCTTCGGCTACATGTTCTTGAGTCCCGCGGCCCGCGAGGTTGATGCGACTACCGAGCTCAATGCCCGTGATGAGGCCCGCGCTAAGCGCAAAGCCAAGCAGCGTGGGGAGCGTGCCCGCAAGATTCGCGAAAGGAATGAGCGTTAATGGCCGACATCCATATTCTTGTTGCTGACGATTCCGCTGGTCAGCGTCTTGACGCCTATTTGGGCGCCAACGATGGCTGTCCCACGCGCTCTGCCTGCGCGCATCTGATCGAGGGAGGCGCCGTTGCCGTCAACGGTGAGACTTGTCTCTCTAAAAAGTACGCCGTGCGCTCCGGCGACCGCATTTCGGTCGATCTGCCCGAGCCACACGACCCGACCGACGTGATTCCCGAGGCCATTCCTCTCGATATCCGCTACGAAGACGACTACCTTATCGTGCTCTCCAAGCAGCGCGGCCTGGTGTGCCATCCCGCCCATGGCCACGAGAGCGGCACCCTTGCAAACGCTCTGGTCTACCACTGCGGTATCGATCATCTTGGTACCGTGCAAGGCGAGGACCGACCCGGCATCGTGCATCGCCTGGATCGCGATACCTCGGGCCTTATGCTCGCGGCAAAAGACGACGACACCCAGCGCGCGCTTCAAAATCTCATCCGCACGCGCACGCTCGACCGTCGCTATATCACGCTCGTTCACGGGCACATTGCCATGGACGAGGGCACTATCAACACCGGTATTGCCCGATCGACGCGCGACCGCGTGAAGATGGCGGTTTCCGATGACCCCTTTGCGCGCCAGGCCATCACGACCTTTAAAGTCCTCGAGCGCTTTGATTCCACGCGTTTTGACGACGGCTATACGCTCGTCGAGTGTCATCTGTTTACGGGCCGCACACATCAGATTCGCGTCCATATGCGCCATATCAACCACGCCTGCGTGGGCGATCCGCTCTACGGCAAGTGCGATGCACGCGCCGATCAGGGCCTGACCAGGCAGTTCCTTCATTCCTGGCGCGTGGCGTTCGACCATCCCGTGACGGGGGAGCGCATTGAGTGCCGTGATGAGCTGCCGTGGGATCTTGCCGCGGTTCTGGACGACCTGGCCCCGCGTTCGCTTGGTCGCACTGCCGCCGGCGACGACATCGTCCCGCAGCTCGGCCTGCTCGAAGCCTAGCCGGTATTAGGTGGTTTCTTGAACTCGGTAAGCCTGCGGTAAGATATATGATTGTTTACGTAACGCGTTCCTGGGAGCCTGCATGCTCGCCTTTTTACAAACCAACACGCCCATCGTGATCTTCAACCAGATTGTCGTCACGCTGCTCACGGTCTGCTTTCTGTACCAGGTGGTCTTCTTTGTCATTGGCGCTCTTCGTGGCGAGGTCGCGCCTCCCAAGGCCAAAAAACTCCATCGCTATGCCTTTTTTATCGCGGCGCATAACGAGGAAGCCGTAATTGCCAATCTCGTACGCTCCATCAAGGACCAGGACTATCCGTCCGAGCTTATCGAGGTCTTTGTCGTTGCCGACGCCTGCACCGACAACACCGCGCAGCTCGCACGCGAGGCCGGTGCCATTGTTTACGAGCGCAATGACCTGGCCCGAAAGGGCAAGAGCTGGGTCATGGACTTTGGTTTCGATCGCATTCTCAACGAGTATCCCGACACGTTTGAGGGCTACTTCATCTTCGACGCCGACAACGTTATCTCCCGCGATTACGTGTCTAAGATGAACGATGCCTTTGACCAGGGCTTCCATGTGGTCACGAGCTATCGCAATTCCAAGAACTTCGGCAGCTCGTGGATCTCGGCTGCTAATGCCACGTGGTATCTACGCGAGGCGCGCTTCCTCAACAACGCGCGCAATATCTGTAAGACGTCTTGTGCCGTCTCGGGTTCGGGCTACCTCATCTCCGCCAGCGTTATCGAGGGCATGCACGGTTGGCAGTTCCATACGCTGACTGAGGATATTCAGTTCACCACGTTCTGCGCCATTCACGGCATTCGCATCGGTTATGCGCCGGCGGAGTTCTTTGACGAACAGCCCGTGACGTTTAAAGCGTCCTGGAAACAGCGCATGCGCTGGACCAAGGGCTTCTACCAGGTGTTTTTTACCTACGGTAAGCACCTGGTCAAATCGACCTTCCGCTATCATCGCTTTGCCGCCTACGACATGTTTATGACCATCGCCCCGGGTATGCTGCTGTCCTTGATCTCGATGCTCGCTAATGCGACGTTCTTGATTGTGGGTGGCCTTTCGCATGGTTTCTTGGCAACCGAAGTCGAGATGCAGGCGTGCGCCGCTTCGCTCATTATGACCTTCGCCATGATGTATCAGACGTTCTTTATCCTGGCGCTGCTCACGACTATCTTTGAGTACAAGCATATTCACTGCGCGCAAAAGTGGCGCCTGGTGACTAACCTGTTTACCTTCCCGATCTTTATGTTCAGCTATATCCCCATCACGGTGGCCGCGCTGTTCCTGAAGGTCGACTGGGTGCCGACGCAGCACGCCGTCAACGTTACCCTTGACGAGGTCATGCAAGGCGCCAAATAACCACCACCAAAACCACCGCAAAGGGGACAGGCACCTTTGTGGTGGTTTTTGCTTTTGCGATGCAGCTCGAGGAGGAGTCCGATGGCCTATATCCCGTTTTGGATTTGCATCTTTGCCGGCGTGGCAATTGATGCCCGAGAGCGACGGTTTCCCAATGGGCTTGCCGGCGCATGTGCCGTGGCGGCGTTGGCGGGCGTTTGGCTCGACCTCGGTTTGAACACAGCGCTTGACCACGCGGGTCTTGCCGTCATTGTTTATCTTGCTCTCGTGCTGACTGAGTCACTCTGGCGTCGTGTTCGCCACGCCCCCGGCATTGGCATGGGGGACGTCAAGGCGCTCTTCGCGCTTTGCACGCTCGACCCTCTGGGCGGCATCGTGGCATTTGCCGTCGCACTCCTGGTCCTTGCCATCGCCTGTCTCATCACAAAATCGCGCTCCCTGCCATTGCTCCCGTTTTTGGTGCCGATTTTTGCCATAATCGAGATCGTGGGCTGCACATTGTAACCGATTGCGCATCCTTCTTAAGGAGCATGCCATGGCAACTAATCAAGAAACGGCCGTCATTAAGGCGCGCATGGACCGTATCCCCTCGGCGTTGTCGCCCGAGCTTGTCGAGCGCATTTCCGCCGATCGTGCTTCGGGTTCTGTCAACCCGTATCGTTGCAACGACAACCAGGTCATTCGTCGTATTGATCGCGCTGCCGACAAAGGCACGCTTATGCGACCGGCATTTATGCGCGATACCGAAAAGATTCTTCATCTTCCTGCGTACACCCGCTATGCAGGCAAAACGCAGGTATTTAGCTTCCGTAGCAATGATGATTTGTCGCGCCGCGGTTTGCATGTGCAGCTTGTCTCGCGTATCGCACGCGATATCGGTCGCGCCCTTGGGCTCAACTGCGATCTGATCGAGGCGATTGGCTTAGGCCACGACTTGGGCCACACGCCCTTCGGCCATGCCGGTGAGCGATTCCTCAACGATATCTATCACGAGCGTACCGGCCGCTTCTTTTTTCATAACGTGCAGTCGGTTCGCGTGCTCGATGCGCTGTACGGTCGTAACGTGTCGCTCCAGACGCTCGACGGCGTCTTGTGCCATAACGGCGAGTACGAGCAACGCGTGTTTGAGCTTTCGGACATGGGTTCCTTTGACCAGTTCGACCGAACCGTCGAGGAATGCATTGCCACGGGTTATATCGCAATAGAGCACCTGCGCCCCATGACACTCGAGGGCTGCGTGGTTCGCATCTCGGATATCCTTGCCTACGTTGGGCGCGATCGCCAAGACGCTATTGCGGCGGGCCTGCTGTCACCCGACGCCTTTGACGATGGCCTGGGCGGGGCATACAACAGCTGGATACTTACGCATGCCTCCATCGATATCGTTGAGCACAGCTATGGCAAGCCGCGCATCGAGATGAGCGAGGAGCTGTTTGAGGAAATCCGCCGAGCCAAGCGCGAGAACTACGTAAAGATTTATAGCAAGGGCGGCATTGAAGGTGACTCCGAAGCGGAACTGCGCGAGGCGTTCGAAAAGCTCTACGACCGTTGCCTGCAGGATATAAACGAAGGCGACGAGTCCTCTTACATCTTTAAGCATCACATTTCGCGCATTGAGCAGCAGCTTTCCTACTACGATCGCACCTATGCCTGGCAGGACGACAAGGATCAAGCGGTGGTGGATTACATCGCGAGCATGACGGACGGCTATTTCTGCGAGCTGACGAGCAAGCTATTCCCTGGCTTGAAGTTTCCACACCGTACCTATATTAACGAACGGTAGTTCGTATATATTCGGTATACTGTTAGTGGAAAACGTTTTTGATTGATGCACGGGATGGCTATGGACGACCTTTTTTCTGCCTCGACGCGCGAGCGTTCCTTTAAAAATGCGCCGCTCGCGGTGCGCATGCGCCCCAATTCGCTCGACGAGTACGTGGGCCAGCAAAAGGCCGTCGGTAAGGGATCGTGGTTGCGTGCGGCCATCGAGCATGATGTGCTATCGAGCGTGATTCTGTATGGGCCGGCCGGTACGGGCAAGACGACGCTGGCGCATATCATCGCCAACCATACCAAGAGCGAGTTTGTCGAGGTCAGCGCCGTGACGGGTACCGTGAAGGACCTGCGTCGCGTGATTGACGAGGCCAAGACGCGCCTGAATACCTACGACCGCCGCACTATTCTATTCATCGACGAGATTCATCGCTTCTCGAAGTCGCAGCAGGATGCCTTGCTGCATGCGGTTGAGAACCGTACCGTCATTATGATTGGCGCCACGACGGAGAACCCGTACTTCGAGGTCAACTCGGCGTTGCTCTCACGTGGTCGCGTCGTGGAGCTTGAGCATCTGAAGGATGAGGATATCGCCACGCTTATTGAACGTGCGCTTGAGGCACCGCAGGGCTTGAACGGTAAGTTCTCGGCCGATGAGGATACGGTCAAGACCATTTGCACGCTGGCAGCGGGTGACGCTCGCTCGGCGCTCACGACGCTTGAGCTTGCGAGCGAGATTGCCGTCACGCGTCCCGATACCGAGGGAACGCCAGCGCCCGCGGCGGGGGAGCGCTATCCCATCACCGTGGATGACGTAAAGATCGCCAACCCGCGTCGCGGCTTTACGTATGACAAAAACGGCGACATGCACTACGACATCATCAGTGCGTTCATCAAGTCCATGCGCGGTAGCGACCCCGATGCCACGATCTATTGGCTCGCGCGCATGATCGATGCTGGGGAGGATCCTAAGTTTATCGCTCGCCGCATTATGATTCACGCTTCTGAGGATGTTGGCAACGCCGACCCGCAGGCCCTTTTGGTGGCGCATGCCGCGTTTAAGTCTGCCGAGGTCATTGGCTATCCCGAGTGCCGCATTAACCTGGCTCAGGCTGCACTCTATGTGTGCTTGGCGCCAAAATCCAACGCGTGTGAGGCTTCGATCGATGCGGCGCTGGCCGATATCCATTCTAGTGGGCTTCGCGAGGTGCCGAGTTATCTGCGCGATCGCCATCGCCCGGGCAGCGATGAATACGGTGTGTATAAGTATCCACATGATTATCCCGAAGGCTGGGTCGATCAGCGCTATTTGCCCGAAGGCTTGGAACGCGGTGCATTTTGGCAGCCTGCCGGGCGCGGCTGGGAAGAGTGGCGCGTAGAGCAAAGCGAACGCGACCGCAGCGGGAATGCACCGAAGTAGCTGCTGATAATTTTGTCCCACGTTGCTGCTCTTGGCATGTTCGGTCCCCTTTGGGGTACCATGAAAAGCGTCTGTATTTCGATTCTTCCGGGAGGCTTGTATGAGTCCCATTCAAATCGCCCTGCTGTTGCTCGCCGTTGCCGGCGTGTGGGCCATCGCTGAGCTCGCGCTTACCCTGCGCAAGACCCGCAATGTTGTCGACTCGCTCGATAAGACCGTGAACGACCTCAACAACACCATCGCCGAGGCTCAGCCTGTGGTGGCAAAGCTCGATGGCGCTGTCGATGAGCTTACGCCGGCGCTTGCCCAGATGGAGCCGCTGCTTAAGTCGAGCAAGACGGCAGTTGATGCCCTTACCTCCAATCTCGTAGAGGTCGAAGCCGTGGTTCGCGACATTTCCGAGGTTACGGGCAGCATGGCCGAGGCCAGCAATGCTGTGTCGAGCGTGACCGACTCTGCCGCCGGTGCTGTGCAGAAGCTCTTCAATAAGGTGAAGGCTCCTGCAGCTGAAGCCGAGCGCAAGCTTTCCGCTGCCGCCGAAGAAGCCGAGCAGCCGACCGAGCGCGTCTTGATTGGCAAGGCGGAGGACGAGGCCGCCGATGGCGCAGATGTGGCTCAGAAGTCTGCATCCAAGCGGGCTCAGTATTACACCTATACACCCTCCGAGACCTCTGAGGAGTCCTGCGATGAGTAGCGAAGCAACCTGCCCCATCACGCTGACCGTTGCCGGCGACCCGCGTCTCGCTCGCCTTGTGCGCATGACGGCAGCCAACGTTGGTGCCCTGTGTTCCATGTCTGTCGATCGCATCGAGGATATCCGCATGGCTGCCGAGGAGGCTTTCATCTTTGGTTGTACCGCGGTCGACTGCGATGACATCACCATCAAATTCGATGTCGATGAGACCCACGTTGGCATGACTATTACCTTTGGCGATCAAGCTACGGTCGATGAAGACGACCAGGCTGCGGTGTATGCCGAGCTCATCCTCGCGAGCGTGTGCGACTCCTACGAAAAGACTGCGGCGCCCCTGACGCTTTCCCTCGACCTCAAGGCGGATATTTAAAATGACCGAACGTTCCCGGAGCGGCAAGACCGCTTGGGACAAGGAGAAAACCCGCGAGCTGTTTCGTCGCTACAAGGAGACCGGTGATCCGGACGCCCGCGAGCAGCTCGTCATGTCCCATATGAACCTGGTAAGGTTTCTTGCCAACAAATTTAAGAATCGCGGCGAGCCGCTCGATGACCTCATGCAGGTCGGCTATCTGGGTTTGCTCAAGGCTATCGACCGCTTTGACCCTGAGCGCGGGCTCGAGTTCACAACGTTTGCAACACCCACTATCCTGGGCGAGATCAAACGCCATTTCCGCGACAAGGGCTGGAGCGTGCGCGTACCGCGTCGTCTGCAGGAGCTCTCGGCCAAGGTCAACCAAGCTACTGACAAACTTACCAACGAGCTGCAGCGTTCGCCCAAGGTTGAGGAGATCGCTGGGTATCTAGATGTGACGGTCGATGAGGTCCTCGAGGCTATGGAATCGTCTTCGGCTTATACCTCGGTGCCCATCGAGGCTCCTGGTGCGTCCGATTCCGACGATGCCCCCTCGATTCTCGACCGTTACGCCGACGACGACAACGAGCTCGACTTTACCGATGACCGCCTAGTGATCGAGGAAGCCATCCGTGATTTCTCGCCGCGCGAGCGCGAGGTGATCGAGCTGCGCTTTGTGAAGGGCATGACCCAGATCGAGATCGCCAAGAAGCTGGGTATTTCTCAGGTGCAGGTTTCGCGTCTGCTTCGCCGCACGCTTAAGAAGATTCAGGACAAGATCGACCCCGACGGAGTGATGATTCGTTCATGAATGAGCGCCCCCAACAAACCGATCGCGTGCTGCGCGACACCCGCATTCTGACGCTTCGCATTTGGGCTGTTGTCGGCTGCATTGTCATCGCCGCTGTCATCTTTAACCTTATGGGCATCCTGGCCCCGGTTATCGAGTTTCTCGCCGTTGGTTCCATCATTGCCTTTGTGATGTCCCCGATCACCAACTGGCTCGAGCACCATGGCGTGAATCGCGGCATCGGTTCGCTTGTCGCGCTTATTGTTGTTGTTGCCGTGCTCGTCGGTGTCGTTTGCATCTTGTCGCCGATTCTCTTTGGTCAGATCATGGAAGTCCTGAGCCGCCTGCCCGAGCAGCTTCGTGTTGCGGGTGGCGATCTCAATGAGATGATCTCGCATGCCAAGACGCTCAATAACACGCCGCTCAAGGAGTATTTGGACGATAATCTTTCGTCGCTGGTTACTGTGGCATCGAAGTATGTGTCTCAGATTGCTGCCGAGCTTGGCCGCGGTGTGTTCCCGCTCATCACCAATACGGCCTCGCAGTTGTTCGTGATCTTCCTTGGTCTGGTGCTTGCCTACTGGATGGCCTGCGACTACCCTCGCATGCATCACGAGATTTGCACCATCATCGGTCAGGAGAAGGAGACCTCGTACCGCTTTATGGTCGCCATCCTTTCTCGCTCTGTCGGCGGCTACATGCGCGGTATGGTCGTGACGTCCATCTGCGGTGGTTTCCTCGCCTTTATCGGCTTCCTGATTATCGGCCATCCGTATGCGGCGCTCATGGCTATCTTCACTGGCATCATGCACTTGGTTCCGGTCGTCGGTCCCTGGGTGAGCGCGGCAATCGCCACGGTACTCGGCTTTATGTTCAGCCCCATGTTGGCGTTATGGACGCTCATCGTGACGATGGTCGCGCAAAACGTCACCGACAATGTGATTTCGCCTAAGGTCATGCAGAGCTCAGTGCAGGTGCATCCCATTATGAGCCTTACGGCTCTCGTTATTGGTTCGGCACTCATGGGGCCCATCGGCATGATTATTGCCATCCCGCTTTGTGCGGCCCTCAAGGGCATCTTCGTGTACTACTTCGAGAATGAGACCGGCCGTCAGCTTGTGGCCTATGACGGAGCCGTGTTTAAGGGCACGCCGTACCGCGATGCCGATGGCAACCCGGTCGCCGCCTACGACGCGCTCGGCGACGACACCTTCATCTACGAGTCCGAGCTCATCGGCAACGAGACCGCGCCCGAGGCTCAGGCGATGCCTAAGCCCGAGTTCGATAATCCCTGGATCAAGCTCTCGGGTTTGCAACCCGATGCCACGGGCTTCTTCAAGAATCCCTTCGCCAAGGACGATGACTCCAACTCGGACGACGATACCAAAACCGGCATCGACGGCTCCATGGACGATTCGGATTCTAAATAGGTTCTATTAACGTTTCTTGAAGTTGTAAATGACAAGAAACGCGACCAAAGCGATTGATAAGGGGCCGGCTACATAGAAAAAGAGAACGTCAATTGCGCGTAGAGTGTAATAAGCCTTATCGCCGGACATTACTGTATACAATACGTATCCAAATGATGGTTGGTTTGCGTACCAGCATGAGAAGGCTAAGAGCGCTAAAAGTGCTACAACCAGAAGTGCATTCAGGACAAATCGTTTGCTTTTCATCGATCGCTCCTTCCGGGTGA
>CBCTTO010000054.1:0-9918 GCA_965149855.1 uncultured Collinsella sp. | reverse complement strand
GGTCGGCAGTCTCGCGCAGCAGCTTCTCCCGCCATGTCGCCTCGATCCGCTCGGCAGCCTCATCGAGGACGGCCTTCACGCCGGATGTCTCGCTGATTTTCTTTTCGCTCGGATTGTCTGCCATGGTGCGGCACTCCAATCAACAACGGCATGGCTCCGCCATGCCAAACGGCTGGGAACAATGCACGGCCGCTGTTGATTTGTAGTCATCCTGCGATCGGTGAGTTCTAAAAGGCGTCTCAAGTCATACGTTATGCGTTCACGCAGGGGTTTCAGTTGGAGAAATACCGCACTCTTATATAGTAGCGCACTCGGATTTATCTTCTGACGCCCACCAATCCGCGTTCACGGAGGATGCGGTACAAAGTCGATTTCGATATACCGGTGGCGGCGCAGATGTCGGGGATGGGCGTTTCCCGCGCAAGGTAGAGTTTCACGGCAGCATCGGCCTTGACGTCCGCGATGCGCGGGCGGCCCCCGACGTTGCCACCATGGTTCCGTTTTACGGCGATACCCTCGGCCTGGCGCTGCTTGATCAGGTCGCGCTCGAGCTCGGCGGTGCAGGCGTGAGTGCCGAGGACGAATCGACCGAAGGCGGTATCGAGGTCGACCGGCTGTTTCAAGGAAGTTAGCTTCACGCCGAGATTTCGGAACATAAGGTCGTAGTTCAGCAATTGCCTGGTCGATCTGGTTAGGCGCTCCCAGGACTCGACTACCACTTCATCGCCGGCCTTCATCTTCTTGAACAGACGCTTCTGCTGAGTTCGTTCGCCGTCCTTGGCACCCGTGACCTTGTCTTTGTAGATATGGCCATAGGGCACGCCGGCGTTGACCAACGCCTCGATTTGCCTATCTAGCTTCTGATCCTTCGTGCTCACGCGAGCGTATCCGTATCTGGTCATTTTCAGCCTCCTGCCTTGTCTTTTGATTTTCTCATGGGAATGCAAGTGGAGGTTTTGACACTGGGTTTTGGCACTCGCTGTTCACGGCATCGAAGGTTCGGTTTTCGAGTGCCGCGCGGCATACGTTTTGGGACGAACGGCTAATGGAATATGTTGGGACGGATAATATTCTACTACCAAATAGTAGTAGAATATTATCGTAAAGATTGGAGGCTCATGGTCCGGATACACCAGAGAGTTCACGAGCGGCACCCCGAGCTAGATGACGGTGATGTCGAGGCGGCGTGGGAGAGCTACTGCTTCGCGGCCGTCCGCATACCCGGGGAGTGCGAGATGCGGACGGGCTACGACCCGCAAGGCCGGTACATCGAGATGGTCGGTGTCCTCCTGGCCGACGGCGCGTGGCTCGTCTACCACGCCATGACGCCGCCGAGCAAGAAGACGCTAAGGGAGATCGAGAACGCGAGAAGGAGAGGTTACTGATGGAATATAGGCTTGCAAACGGATCCGTTATCACGGATGAGGACATCGAGCGCGAGTGCGCGGAATACGAATCCGGCTCCTGGGAGGGGAGCCTGGTGAACCTCCGAGTCGGCCGCCCCAGGCTTTCCGAGGTGGAGGCCAACGCCAACCTGTCTTTCAAGTGCCCGAAGACGGGCGCCGACCTCATCGAACGGGCGGCCGCCGCGTGCGGGATGCGGAAGTCGGAGTTTCTGCGCTCGGCCGCGATCGAGAAGGCCGAGAGGATACTCAGGTCGGCATAGCCCCGGCGTGCCTTCCCGGAATCGGCGTTGCCGCAGGGAGTGAGCGCCCTGCGCCGCCGTTATGTTAGACATGTCGCTAACATAACGGCGGTTAAGTCGTGCCGCGGGTCGGGGCATCCGCACCACCACAGGTTCAATCGCCCCGTAAATCGAATCCTGTTAAGTCGTCTATCTGCGTGTTTATGAACACACCATTGCCATTCCTTAGGTGAGAATCGTGTCCGCACGGGGCGATATATTAGACAGAACACCCGAGGGAAAGGAATAGCATGAGCGATTTAATGGAAGTCGTACATCGGCTCGAGCGCGAGATGGCAGACCGAGCCTCCGCAGTTGAGAAGGAGGGGTTATGCCCAAAAAAGCGCCATGGATAACAAAGGATGTTCGCATAGTAGAAGCGATGGGGTGGCTAACCGGCGCTTGCAGCGTCGTGCTGACAGGTTTTGCTATCGCAGCAGTGCCCACCGGAGAGAAGGCCCCCGTCCACTACGGCGTTGACATGCAGCCGAACCGCTGGGGCTCTCCTGTCGAGCTGTTGCTCCTCCCTATTGTCATGCTGGCTTGCATCGCGCTTTTGGCCCTCGTTCTCCATCTGGTCAGTCCAGAGCATTGGAACCAGCCTGCCGGTCTCGAGAGCGACGAGAAGGATGCTTGGTATCTCGCAAGTGCTCGCTCGGTGGCCTGGTTTGAGCTCGAGTGCGGCGTTTTCTCGCTGCTTGCGGCCCTTAACCCGTTGTCCGACGACTGCAAGGCGATGATTGTCGGCGCTGTTGCATTCGAACTATTGCTTATTGCAACGCCCCTTATATTCACTGCAAGGTTTCGCAAGAGCAGAGGTAAGGGCAAGGCTCGGAAACTTTAGCGCCCCAGCGTGTTCCAATCGATAAAGAGCTCGCGACGAAGACTGCGCTGCGCATCAAGCTGGCGTCCGTCTTCTCGCGATACTCCAAGCCGATCTCCTCAAACAACATGCGCTTCACTATCTCGAAGTTCTTCTCATCGGCGATTTGCTGATACGTCAGCAACATGACGTTGAAACCCATTTGCTGCAATGCGGTGGCGCGATCGGAATCCGACATTGCGGCATCGGCCCCACTGTGCACAAGCCTGCCTTGGCACTCGACGACAAGCGGCTTCTTGTCACCCGTCTCCTCAAATAGGAAGTCTGCATAGCAGTTGTAGCGCCCGGCCAAACGCGCTGCCTTGCCCGAAAGGACAATGCGAGCATTGTTGCTAAAGGATCTGAGACCCTCGCCACCGGCGACGCGCGGCGTCGCAAGCAACAAGGACAGCTGAGCCTCAAACGGCGACGCGACAACCCCGGTCACACGCTCGACATCTTTAAGGCTCAGTTCAATCAAGCCATCAAGGCCTTCATGGCCGCCGACGAGGCGGTCCGCAGCCTTAACGACCATGACAGCATCGTTGACACTCAGATCGCCAACGCCATCGACGAGCATCTTCGCGCCATCGACAGGCTCTGCCGTTTCGGCATCGACGGTGGTTTCGGTAAGAAGCATCCGGTTAAGGAGTACTAGCCTTCCGCATGGCCATGGAAGTAAAGTAGAAGAGGGTCGAATCCGAAGCAGTTCCCGGACAATTGGCGTCCGGCCAGACACTTTGGTTCGACCCTTTCTTCCAGGATTCTGTAACAGCTGATTGAATTGCAACGCGCTAGGGCAGGACAGTTCAAAACTAGCGGGGCGTGTCGCCGCGCGAGTAGTCACCGCGATCGACGACGCGATCGTCCATCTGTCGCGACACGGCGCTACCGCCGTGCGCCTGGCCGGTGGCGCGGACGCGGTCGTCACCGGCATCGGGAACGGAGCCGGCATAGCGGTTGCGAATCTCCCTTGCGTAGCCGCGGCGCGCAAGGAGCTCGTCGCGAACCGCGGGATCTTCGAGCTACTTCACTTCAAACCTTAAGAGCCTTCTCTCTGGCAGATCGGTCATCTTCATCGTATAAGTCCCAGGAAAAGCCTTCTCAAAACGGACGGTCTCGTAACCTTCGAAATAGTCGTTGGTGTTTTGCATCATGAATGGGACGAGCAACTCGTTCTCCGCCCCAACCTGTACAGCAAACGCAGCAGAGCCGCCCAGAGCCGGCATTGCCTGTGTTATCAGATCGGTATTGACCACAAAGTCATAGTTTGGCGCAGACTCCGGCACCAAATGCCAAACATACGTTTTGATTCCGCCTTCGACATTGTCCTTATTCCTGACACGCATCTTTACGGCGATAACACACGTGATGTCGGCGTCCTTCAATTTCGTTTTCGTATCCACGATGCCATATTTTGAATAATCATCATGCGCACGCTTGAGATACTCGCGCGGCGTGAGCAGCTCTGCCCCGTCTATGCAAAACGAATACCCGTCAGTCGCCACATCCTTCGACCCCAGAAACGCCCCATCCATCGAGAGCCATTCGCCCTCCGCATAATATTTCTCAGGAATGACCGTCCGGTTCCCGTTAACGACGCTCACCATCATGCCCGCAAGGCCAGTAACAGCACAGCCGAAAAGCGCGAGCGCCGACCTTCTCGTCCACATGGCCTTCTTCATCGCGCTCACGACCTTTCCCGAACTTTCACAACGGCACCGTCGCGCATGCAGTAAACCCGATCGGCCAGCTCCTCGAGCACCTCTCCGTCATGGCTGGACAGAATAACCTCGCGACCCGTTGATGCCGCCATCGCCACAACGCGCTTGAGCATTTCCACGCCCGCTTCGTCGAGGGCATTTGTTGGCTCATCGAGAACAAGCAGCTTCGGCTTTTCCATAATTGCCGCAGCTATCCCCAGACGTTGCTTCATCCCAAGCGAGTATGCTCGGAACTTCTTTTTTTCGTCTGCATCGAGCCCCACGAGCCGCAGGGCAGAGCGAATGTCCTCGGGGGTGGCAACGCCCTTGATCTGAGCGATGAGCTCCAGATTGTCGTAGCCAGACAGATATCCCAAAAAGGAAGGCGCCTCGATCAACATCCCCAGACTCGGCGGGAACGAGATGTCCGCCCCAAGCCTTTGGCCATCGATAGAGATTTCGCCTTCGGTAGGCTTGATCAATCCGCAGACCGCTCGCATAAGCATGGTCTTACCCGAACCGTTTATCCCCTGAAGCCCAACCACAGTCCCAGGGTCAACCTCGATGGACACGTTGCGCAGAACATCGTTTTTGCCCATGCGCTTCGATACGTCCCTAACGATCACGCTCATATCTTGTCCCCCTTTTCTATAAGGTCGGCCCTTCGAAACCACAGTCCGCCCAACGATAGGCATAACGACATAATCACAATTGAAAACAAGACGCTCGAGCCCGTCGCGATTCCCTCTTTGACAATTCCGCCCCAGCGCAACAGCATTAGGGCGTTGCCTAACAGCACCCAATGCCGCGCAAATGCCGAACAGATCAGGTAGCTCATTAAAACCACAAACGAGACCGACGGCCCAAGTACAAAGCCAATCACTGCCTGCGCAAACGCAAGCGCCTCGAAAGCAAATAAGAGACCTATGAAAAACGGCAGCGCATCTGCCTCGGTAGCTTTGAGAAACCACGGCGCCAAATTAGCCAGCTGAAGCGACTCGCCATGAATGACCGCGCTGAACGAGGAGCTCACCACCAAGCTCCAAATCACAACAGAGCAAACCACCACGAGCAGTGAAAATGCCGTTACCGCCGCCACTGAGATAAAACGCGAGGCCCACCAAAGGGTTCTTGCCCGGCATCGAACAAGTGCTTGTAAACCAAGCCCGTGCAACGATTCGGTCGGATAATCGAGTGTTGTATAGAGAATAAGCAGAATGAGGAATAGCCACCCTAACGGAGGCACAAACATGACCCCGGGCCTAGGCTCAAACGGAGCAGATCCGGCAAACACGAGCGCAAGATTATCCGCAAACCCCAAGGTATCCGTCCTGACCCCATACACAGAAGACAATCCGTAGGCGTACACCAAGTTCGCAACGGTCACTGCCGCAATCGCAATAAAAGCAATGATGTTCTTCTTCAAAACGATCCTCAGGTCCGCGGCGACCAGCCTAAACAGCATCAAACCACCTCGCGTCTTTTTAAGAATCTCGCGGAAACCAAAGAAAAGACGAACAGCAAGATGATTTCCGCAACCCCCGCTCGGATGTCGGGCCAGTTATTTAGTGATTCCGACCTGATGCTGTTAAGAATGTTGCAGTTAAAGCCGACGCATGAAAGGACGCTAAAAATCCAATCGTTAACAAAGTGCCATGCAACCATAATCAGATATGGAACGACCATCGCCTTGATTCTGCTGCGAAACACAACCGACAGACCGGTCACGACCATAGATAAAACCCCCAGCGTCACCGCATCGAACAGCGTATAAACCAGCACGTATAACAGAGGCCGGGAATAAAACAGACCAGAAAAATAGCTATGCAGATAGAGCCCGACGTAAGTCGATTCGTCGACTCGGGGGAGATACGCTGGAAACAGTATGGAGACAATCAGAAAGTTCACGAGTAGCGGAATAGCCGTGACCGCAAACGCAGAGAGGAAAGCAGACAGCATCTTCACGTTCACGTATGCATTTCTAGAAACACGCGTGCAGATCTGTGCCTCGTAACCGCTCAAACGCTCGGACAGGCATGACCACGACCCGGCCAACATGGCAAGCAACGGCAGCGAATAGAAAAACACCGACGCTAACAACGGCGCGTTCGCGCTCACAACAATCCAGTTACCAAAGCTACTTTCACGCGTTTGGCCGAGGTATGTCTGAGACTGCAGACCAATGCCGTAGCCAAAAGATAACAGCTGCTTGCGCTCAATTTCGAGCGTCCACCACGCCTCGATGGCAGCTGCCATCGAAATGGCAGTCGCCAAAATAAGAGCCAACGCAAATATATGGTTTCCAAATATCTTGGATAACTCATGTCGTAATAGATTTCCATTCAAGCAACATCGCCCCCCCATTGGGCGGGCCGAGCGTTGCTGCTCGGCCCGGCCCTAATCACAACAAGAAGCTGCGGATTGGCTAGGAGGGAAGTTTGTTAAAATGGCCTAAGCAATCGGGGCTCCACTTTCCATAGACCGTGCCGTATCCGGACTCGGCCCATGCAGTCAGACGAGCATGGCTACGCCCATTCTCACGGACGAGGTTGTATATCTCCCATTTATCCGCATGGTTGGAGCGATACACGCCTTGCGTGCAATTCATGTTGCCCGTTCCTTTAGTGTCATAGGCACCGTCCACGTACAGGCGCAATGGCTTTCCCGAATAGCCTTGAATCCAAATGTAGACTGAGGATGAATCTTCTTTCTGGCGATAGCCAGTTGCGCTCGTGCCAGAACATTGAAAAGCGAATTTTCTATCTTCGTTGTTCTTGCATGTGGCAATTCCGGCATCCGCGCTCTGCGAAATGCTAGAAACCTGGGAAGTGTCAAACTCCTCTTGAGCAAATGATGCGGCAGGTGCACCCATCGACAAGCCCGCAACAATCGCCAAGCCGACTCCGATTCGAGCAATAGCGCTCCTTGGCTTAATCATGGCCTTCTCCAATCAAAAGCGGTTAACAATGCGTCGACGCACGGCAACCTTTGCATGAATGGAGAAAGATGTCTGTAAACACTCGCTATTGAGTTGATAATCCAGGCGTTTACACGTTATCCACCTGCGATAACAATGAAATAAGCTCCGCTTTGTTCTTGATCTTCAACTGGCGATAAGATGCGGATCGCAACGCTTGCACCGTAGATGCAGCATAACCTACGTCCTCCGCAATGATCTTTGTCGTTGCGCCCTCTGCCGTCATCAGCAAAATTTGCGACTGAACATCAGAAAGGGAGCGTGATGTAAGCAAAGCCAGCTGGCGCGCGCGAGCCGTTTCGGTGAACCCATTCGCACGGTACTCCAAGACGGCCCTCTCGTTCTCAACCGAGTGGGCGAGCGCGATGTGCGTGACGAACATGGGCACAGACCAGCAGACGACCACCGTTGCCACGACGACATTGACAGCCGAACTATGCCCCAACAGCGACGCAAGGAACAGCGGCTCGAAAACCATCAGATCCTGCGCCATGTTGAGCAAGACAACCCAAGCAGGAACCGTCGCCCCAAAGCAGAGCATCCATACCCCGAGCATTTTGCGCTGCGGACAGCTTCGCAGCACTATATACGTGAGCAGCATCCCCGTCAGTACCGCAAGCCCATGAATTCGCCCCCTAGTTGCTGCATAGATTAAAGCAGCCACACCTATCGAAACCAATGGCGCGATAGCCCGAGTATGGGCATGAACCTTAAACGGGCACAGCTTAACGGCGAGCGAAGCCATAGACGCTATGCCGCAAAACAGGACCGGCGCAGCCATCAACGGATCGCGTATGCACCTCCATGCCGCGATATAGACAAAAGACCATTCCACGGCAGACAGTATCGCCCACACACACGGGCTTCCGAGCCCGATCGCCCCATCCGCTCCATCCAGATCGTCCCCGCGCTTCGGTTTTCCACCCGCGCTGCACAGCGACAGAAGCAGCCCGAGACCCAATGTATAGCTTGCAAGAGAAAAAGCGATTGCATGCGTAACGCCGGAACTCCAATCGCTATCCGCCATTACCAAGGGACCCGCCGCAAGAAGAATAAAAAATGATGTGAGCAGGTATCGAAACAGCCGGCGCGTCCGAGCTGATACCAGCAGATCGTCAGCATGCCGCTGCAGCGGCTCAGGCCCTACAGCATCACCCTCACCTGCAAACAACGCCACGAGCTCGCCTGAGCCCGCAACCGACGCCTTCCCGTATGCTCGGTGAAGCGTTGTTCGCACCGTCGATGGCTTCGTACCCGTCTCCCTGGCAATCTCCGCCGGCGTTTTCCCTTTGAGCAGCAGCCGAACAAACTGCTCTTCTCGAGGCGACAGGGCAGGGGAAAACACCCCAGCATCGAATGGGTCGGACGTGCGAGGGGTATCCGAATTGTTGTCCCGTTTCTCCCTTAGCAATGTGTATACGAAGGCGGCAACAGCAATAGCGGACCCCGTCGACAGTGATGCAATGACCGTGGCATCGCTTGCAAAGTATGCCACCTCGACAGCCGGAACAAGGCCAATGGGAACTGCCACGAGCACAGAACGGGCAAACACGTCGCCCTGCCCCCGACCAAAGGCGCGGGGACAGCAAAGCAGCGGGACCGCAGCCAATACGAGGTAGACCAGAGGAATTAAAAGCACGATGCCAATTGATGCGGGCGTTACAGAGGGCATCCCCCATGGCTCGGGAACGACTCTCCATGAAACTCGACAGCAAAACAGCAGGCAAGACAGGACAACTATTGTTTCTGCAAAAAGCGCGCTCTGCGATCGGCGGGTCCCCCTTTCGCCGTCCCGCGCCGCCCCCCGTATCAAAGAAGAGCCCGCCGTATCCCAAATTACATATGAGAGGAGCAACGACCCAGTGAAGCACAAGGTACACGAAACACCATGCAACAACCAGATTGGTACAAACACGATTGGGATAGAATCTCCGCGAGCATAGAAGGCCAAGTCGACCCATTCGGGAACCACCACGATAGCAGCAAGGAAAACGCCGAAGACGCCAAGGCGACCCGGCCGTCTTATTTCTCTCCCCTTGCGGAGCGCAACACCATGACCAAACGCCGCGAGGCATGCGCCGAGGATAACGAGCCAGGTCATTGCACCTGATGCCAAGCCGATTGAAGATGAAAACCGGTGATAAGGGGTAACCGCCATTACGATAAGCACAATGGCGCAGGCAGATGTGGCAGAACGGCGGGAAAAGAGCATATGGCCTCCATAGCATGTCATTATATCGCTCGATCCACTCATCTATCTCCATGCCCACACCGGCCAACATCAACGGTTAACGCATACTCCAATCCGAACCAGATCACGGGCCAATTTTCCGCAGCCCCCGCCCCAAAGCGGGATACGGTTTCCTTTTGAGCGCCGGTTCGGAAAATGCATCCCGTTTTAGGCCGAAAACTGGGACGCGCGGGCAGGAGCTATGCAAAGATAGCGGCCGTTGGCCTTGCGATCGGTCTTGCAATGGCGCTGTGCGCATCATTCGCGAAGTATAGGTCCGAGTTAAAGATTTCTGTTGTCTGGTTCATCTGCCAAATAATCGCTTGGAATATAGTCGACGTGATAACGCTTCTCTAATTTCTCGATGAACCGGTCGACCTTTCGAGCATTTTGATAAACCTTTTCAAGCGTTCGGAAAACAGCTTTCTCGTTGTACGCGGGAAGCCCTTGGGCGTTCACAAA
>CBCTTO010000053.1:0-9945 GCA_965149855.1 uncultured Collinsella sp. | reverse complement strand
CTGCTTGCCGCGGCGCCCGAGCGTTGCGAGCGCATCCCCATGCTGCGCGATTGCGACTCACTCGATAACGCCGAGGCTTGGGAAGCTCACGAGGAATCGCTCGGGCATACCGAGGACAGCCACGAGACCATCCTTCAACAGGATATCTGCGGCAACTTCGTCAACCCGGACGACTACCGCATCAGCGCACTCAACCTCTCCAACAGCGCCGCCATCGTCCTCTACGAAGCCCTGCGCCAAACAGGCTTTCCGGGAATGCGACAAAGGGACCGTCCCTTTGTCGCATTCAAGCGCCACGCCGATGGCACACACGCCTAATCGATGCTCTAGATAAAGAGCCCTCACTTTTAATCAGAATTAACTAAAGTAAAATGAAGTTAAATGGCGGTGTGAAAGGAGAGCCTTGTGAAATATCTCGAGAACCCGTTTACCCCCAGTTTTGGTGAGGTTCCTGCCCATCTCGCTGGCAGACAACAGATTATTCGGGATTTGGACCGTGCCTTCTTGAGCCAGCGCAGGCGCCCAGAATTGACCTCGATCTTCTCAGGCGCGCGTGGAACCGGTAAAACCGCTCTCATGTCGTCGCTCGCGACAAGGGCGGAATCCCACGGCTGGATAGCCGTAAAGACGACCGCGCTCCCGGGAATGCTTGAGGAAATCGAGTTCGGGACGAAACGCGCCGCCGGCCATCTTATCGACCCGTCTAAGAACTTCGAAGTCACCGGTCTCGGAATTGCACCGCTCGGCAGCATCGAGGTCAATCGCGTTCACGGTGCCTCAACCTGGCGTTATCGCATGAGCGACATAATCGACCAGCTCAACGAGGCGGGCACCGGTCTGCTCGTCACGGTTGACGAGGTGGACCCGACACTCGACGAGATGATCCAGCTCGCAGCCACGTATCAGCACTTTGTGACCGATGGGAAACGCGTCGCCCTGCTCATGGCGGGACTTCCCAACAACGTCTCGACGTTGCTGAACCACAAGACGGTCTCGTTCCTTCGCCGCGCCCAACAATATCATCTGGGTCGCATTGCCGACTATGACGTGCGCGAGGCTTTGATTCGCACAATCCAGGAAAACGATCGTCTGGCAGATGCTGAGGGAATCGATAGAGCCGTTCGCTCGATCTCTGGTTTTCCCTTCCTATTGCAACTCGTAGGCTACCGTGCCTGGGATCTCACAAGCGATTCGAAGGAAATCTCGTCACGCGACTTTGACCTGGGAATCAAAATCGCGCGCGACGAGATGGACGACCGAATCCTCGCGGCAACCTATCGGGGACTCACCGCAGAGGACAAGCGATTCCTCATCGCCATGCTCGATGACGAAGAAGAGTCCACCACCGCCGACCTTATCGAGCGCCTTAAGCGTTCGCCGCAGCAGGTCTCCCGCTACCGACGCCGCATGATAGATGCCGGCATCATCGGGGAACGAGGACGAGGGCTCGTCGCATTTGAATTGCCATTCTTCCGCGACTATCTCGCGGCTCAATGCGTGAAATAGGCATCAATGAGGCAAAGAGGCTGTCCCTTTGCCTCATTGTCTATAGATAGCGGCCGGTGATGCTTGCGGGGCAGGCCGCGATGTCGCTCGGCGTGCCGGCGCAGACGATTTGCCCACCCGCATCGCCACCGCCCGGGCCCATGTCGATCACGTAATCGGCATTGCGGATAAGGTCGAGATCGTGTTCGATCACGATAACTGTGGCGCCCTTGGCAACGAGGCCGTCAAACACGTTCAACAGCACCTGAACATCGAGCGGATGCAGGCCAATCGTGGGCTCGTCGAACACAAATACGGCATCGTCCTGCACGCGGCCCATCTCGCTCGCAAGCTTAAGACGCTGTGCCTCGCCGCCCGAGAGCGCCGGCGTGGGCTCACCGAGCGTGAGATAGCCCAAGCCCAAGTCGTGCAAGGTCCGCAAGCGCGCCTGAACCTTCTTGAGTCCCACCGTGGCGTCGAGGGCCTCGTCCACACTCATATCCATGAGCTGCGGCAACGTAAGCAGACTCCCGTCCTTGCCCTCGCGATGGATATGCGAAGCCGCGTCTGCATAACGCGAACCGCGACATGCCGGGCAGACGATCTCGACATCAGGTAAAAACTGCACATCGAGCGATATCGAGCCCGTGCCATCGCACGTAGGGCAGCGCAAGGCGCCAGTGTTATAGCTAAAGGCACCCGCCCTGTAGCCGGCCGCCTTGGCCTCGGGCGTACGGGCGAAAGCGCGGCGCAGCTCATCATGGATGTCGGCATAAGTCGCTACCGTCGAGCGCACGTTGGCGCCGATGGGCGTAGCGTCAATCAGGTTTGCGCGGGCAATACCCTCGGCATCGACCCAACGCACGTGCCCCGGCAGGCGCTCGCCAGCTGCCTGCGCCTTGAGTGCCGGGATGAGCGTCTCGAGCACCAACGTCGTCTTGCCCGAACCCGAAACACCCGTAACCGCAACCAAGCGACCGCGCGGGATATCGACTTCGAGCGGCTTGACGGTATGGATGGCATCGGTCGCCATGCGGATATGGCCCTGGTCGAACATTTCGTCGTCAGTCACCTGCGGACGCAAGCGCTTGGGCTCGGCGCGCAAAAACGGCGCGATGCGACTGCTCTGCGATTGCTCGACCTCGTCTACCGTACCAGCGGCGATCACATTGCCGCCGCCTGCTCCGGCAACGGGGCCCATCTCGACAAGATAGTCGGCTTCCGCCAGTACGCGCGTATCGTGGTCGACAACAACCACGGTGTTGCCGTCATCCACCAGATCGCGCATCACGCCCACCAGGCCGTCGACATTGGCAGGATGCAAGCCAATCGAGGGCTCGTCCAGTACATAGAGCACGCCCGTCGAGCGATTGCGCACCACGCGGGCGAGCTGGACGCGCTGGCGCTCACCCGTGGAGAGCGTGGCGCCGGCGCGGTCGAGCGAGAGATAGTCAAGCCCCAGGTCGACCAAGCGACGAGCCGTGCTCAAAAATGAATCGCAGATATCCACTGCCATGGGCTGCATCTCGGCCGGCAAGGATGCGGGCACCCCGTGCACCCACTCAATCGCCTCGCCCAATGTCATGGCCGCCGCCTGTGCCAGATTGATACCGCGTACCTGGGGCTGGCGTGCGGCCTCGGAGAGGCGCGTGCCGCCACAGTCACGGCATGGCCCCTCGCGCAGAAAGCGCGCAACGCGCTTGAGCCCCTTGTCGTCCTTAACCTTGGCAAGCGCATTCTCCACGGTATAGACGGCGTTGTAATAGGTGAAGTCGAGCGGCGTGGCGCCCTCGCCGTTTTTGGGAACGTAGAGAATGTGCTTTTTGACCGCCGGACCATGGAACACGATGTCGCGCTCCTGAGGCGTGAGCTGGTTAAACGGCACGTCGGTGCGTACGCCCATCTCGCCGGCCACCTGCTTCATCAGATCCCACATGAGCGTGCCCCAGGGAAGGACCGCACCTTCGTTGATAGTCTTTGACTCGTCGGGCACCAGGCTCGCCTCGTCCACCTCGCGCATGACGCCGGTGCCACCGCAGGTGGGGCATGCACCACCGCTATTGAAAGCCAAATCCTCGGCACTCGGCGCGTAGAACTCGCGGCCGCATGTCGGACACGTGAGCGACAGGCCCGCAGCCACGTTAAGGCTCGGCTCCACACGCGCCCCGCAATGCGGGCACACGTGATGGGCACAGCGGCTGAAGAGCAAACGCAGGCTATTGTTGAGCTCGGTCATGGTGCCAAAGGTCGAGCGCACGCCCGGCACGCTCGGACGCTGGTGCAGCGCGAGCGCCGCCGGCACGTGCAGTACCTCGTCCACCTGAGCGTGCTCGGCCTGCGTCAGGCGACGTCGAGTATAGGTGCTGAGCGCCTCCAGGTAACGACGCGAGCCCTCGGCATAAAGAACCCCCAGCGCCAGAGAGCTCTTGCCCGAACCTGACACGCCGGCAATACCCACGAGCTTTCCCAGCGGAATATCGATATCGATGTCCTTAAGGTTATGGACACGTGCGCCACGTACCTCGATAGCCTGCGGGCTCATCTTCTGTTCCGTCACCTTTATCACCCTACTCATGCCATATAACTCGATCGCGAATGTACGCGCCCAGCATGGGCACGGTAAACCGGACGAGGCCGTATCCGGCAGCTTCGATGACGCGCTCGCGAATCAGGCTTGCGCGATATTTACTCGCCCAGCTCTGGGTACGCTCGCAGCGCTCAATGATATCCGCCATGCGCGTCGGTTTGCCCTCTTCAACCGCCATGGCCTCGATAAAGAGGCGCTGTGGACTGCGCAGCCCGTAATACAGAGGCGCGTCAACCGCTTCGTAGAACTCGGAGACGGCATCCGCATGGCCATCCTCGACATCGCGCCTTTCGATGACCTGCGAGCTACGCCGGACAGCAGACCGCCACATGTAATATCCCACCAGCTGAACCATATAGGGATGCCCCATGCTCTTGTGCGCCGCAAGGTCCGCTGTCTCCGCGTCAACGTAAAGACCAGCGTCTTTGACCGTCTGGATATACGAATCGCGTACCTTGGGCAAAGATATCGCCTCCAGCGTACGCTGCTGGGCACGCCGCAAAAACGTCACGCTCGGCTCTTCGAGCAGATCGTCAACCATACTGGGCAAGCCAGCGAACACCAGCGCAAGACCGCGCTGGTCGCTATCGGGCAAGCCCGTGGCATCCTGGTCTCCGAGCAACTGCTGATAGAGAACGGCAAGGGCCGCCAGTTCCTCGATAGACGCCGATTGTGCCTCGTCAATCGCAAACAGTATGCCCTTGCCTGGACCGAGCTTCTTGAGGCGCTCGTTGACCAGCCCTCGCAACGTTTCGCCCTTTGCTCGCGCCGCCTCGACCGACATCCGGCCAAACGACGGACCGAACTCCATTGACGTCACAACGGGCTTATTCGAGCGAAGCGCGTCGGCTAAGCGGTCGCATAAGCCAAGCGAAGCGGAATCGGAGATAACCGCCCATCCGCGCTCGCTGGCTAGACGTTGCAGCTCCCGCAGGAGAACCGTTTTGCCGCAGCCGCGGTTTCCCGTAATGAGCATGAGCCTACCCGGCGCTCCGGCGCCGTTGTCGAGTCCTTCCTCAAAATCTTCGATGACCGACTCTCGACCGATGAGCATCGGAGGCCGCTTACCTGCCGTTGGCTTAAAGGGATTTGGATTCATGTCGGCCTCCTCGGATCGGTAAATCCTGGTAACAGTTATACCAACTTATACCGAGTTATACCAACTGAATCTGACAAAGGGGCTGCCCCTCTGTCACCTATGGCCGAAAAACTCGGCGTCTGCTGCTCGCCAGGGGCGGAAGGTGGCGGGATCGATCTTTACGTGCGCCGCGGCGGGTACGTCGTACCATTTGACCGTGTAACCAGCGCCGTGAGAGCAAAAGACCGAGTCGGGCGTGTTGGGCAGATCGGCCTCGGGCTCATAGGCGGCCGTCTCGATTACGCGCTCGGCATCATGGCAAGCCGCATAGCCGGCGAACTCCAGGTACAGATGCCCGCGACCGCTCGTGTAGGCAGCTACCTCCAGGGCATAGTCCTGCACCTCGGATGCCGGCACGCGACCCACAAGCTTCGCCCGGTCCCCCGTCATCGTCGGTGGCTCGTACTCGGCACCCATGCGCGTGGCATCCGAGAGCGCCCGGCCCACGCACTCCCCCGGCACCTCGAGCTCAAAGTGGTACCACGGCTCCAACAGCACCGCCGCGCCAGCCTCACGCGCCTGCATGAGCCCCTGGCGAATCGCGCGGTACGTGGCCTGGCGAAAATCGCCGCCCTCGGTGTGTTTGGCATGCGCACGGCCGCCCGTGAGCGTAATGCGCACATCGGTGATGGGCGAGCCGGTCAGCACGCCCAGGTGATCGCGCTCCATGGCGTTGGTGAGTGCCAGACGCTGCCAGTTAAGATCGAGCTCATCGGTCGAGGTCACGGTGCCAAACTGCACGCCCGAACCCGCCGGCAACGGCTCCAGACGCAGATGCACCTCGGCATAGTGGCGCAGTGGCTCAAAGTGGCCCACGCCCTCGACCGGCTGCGAAATAGTCTCCTTATAGAGAATGCCGCCAGACTCAAACACAACCGAAAGGCCAAAGCGATCGGCCAACACCCGCTGCACGACCTCGAGCTGCACCGCCCCCATAAGCTGCAGATGTATTTGTTCAAGATGGGTGTTCCAGCCTACGCCGAGCATGGGATCTTCGTCCGCCAACTCAGTCAGCGCTTTGAACACCGCGTGGACATCGTGTTCGCCCGGAAGCACCGTATAGGTGAGGACTGGCGCAATGACGGGCGCATCGCACGCGGATTCCGCGCCCAGGGCGTCCCCTGGGCGAACGTGCGCAAGACCCGTCACGGCACAAATACCGCCAGCAGCAACTTCTTGGGCAAGCCCATACTTCTCGCCGTTATAGATGCGGACCTGATCGACCTTCTGCTCCCACGCCTCGGTACCGGAACGTCCATTAATCACCTGTTTGGCATGCAGCGTGCCGCCGGTCACTTTAACCCAAGCCAAGCGCTCGCCGCGATCCCCGCGGCTGACACGATAGACGCGCGCGGCAAACTCCGGGAGCCACGCCTGTTCGCGCATCAGCGCGCATATGCCATCCAGCAGCTCGTCCACGCCTTGGTCCTTGAGCGCCGAGCCGGCAAAGCAGGGAAAGAGCTTGCGTTCGGCAACCATGCGCGACAGCGTCGCGACGGAAAGCTCACCCGTCTCGAGAAACTCCTCGAGCGCCGCCTCGTCCAACGCAGCAGCGTCCTCCTGAACGGCACCACCCGCCAACAGTTCGTTAGCATCCAGGCAGCCCTCGGAAAGACGTTGCCCAAGTTGTGCCAGCAAAACATCGCGGCCGGGATTCTCCAAATCGATCTTGTTGATAAAGATAAACGTCGGGATGTCATAACGTGCAAGCAGGCGCCACAAGGTTTCGGTGTGCCCCTGCACGCCGTCGTTGGCGCCCACAACCAAAATCGCATAGTCGAGCGCGCGCAGCGTGCGCTCCGCCTCGGCCGAAAAATCGACGTGGCCGGGCGCATCCACAAGCATGACGTGGGTATCGCCGTGGTCGAGCACGGCCTGCGACGAGAAGATTGTGATGCCGCGCTCGCGCTCGATCGCGTTCGTATCCAGATGCGAATCGCCATCGTCCACGCGGCCGCGCTTGCGAATGCGACCCGCGTTGAACAGCATGGCCTCGGCCAACGTGGTCTTGCCGGCATCGACATGCGCCAAGATTCCAACGACCGCTTGCTTCGACATGGCTCTCCTCTTATTACAAGCCCATCGCACGTGGCAACGGGCGTCCTCGTTCCACACTGGATGATACAATTTACGAGCCGGCGGGCGAAGCGGGCCCTATCCCCCGACCGAGCTCATCGCCCCGCGTTGCCGCGCGGCGATTTTCATAGGTTCGCGCCTTGCGAAAGCCGGCTTTCAAAACAGCGCAGCGAACGAAAATGGCCCCACCCGGAGCCATTTTCGTTCGCGCGAATTGTTGATACGCGTCTCCGCTCTTATGCCTCGCGCAGCCAGTCAAACGCAACACGCGGCGTGCCGTCTGACACATACACGATGCCGGCGCGCTTAAACCCGGCCTTGATGCTCGCGCCCTGCATGGGCAGGTTGTCCTGATGTGTGTCGATGCGCAGGTGATCGGCACGCTCCTTGGCAAAGGCAAACATCGCAGCCGCGATACCGTGCACGGTGTCATCGGATGCCACACGGTGCAGCACGGCGTACGGAGTGTCGCTGCGCCATTGACCGTCCTCAATTACGTCATAGCACTCGTCCGGGCCTGGTAAAAAGGCAAACGTCGCCACCACGCGACCGTCGACTTCGCACACGTAACTGCCACCAGCGGCAATATCGGCAGCCAGTTGCTCGGCCGAAGGCGTGCCCTCGGGCCATTGCGTGGCGTTGCCATGCGCGCGCATAAAGGCGCGGGCCGCGTCATAGATAGCCATGACGGCGGGAATGTCGGTATCGAGGGTTTTTCTGATCATCACGCGGCGACCTCACATTTATTGGTATCACTTTGATTGGGCAATGATACCAGCGTTTGGAGAGGGGCGCGAAGCAGATGGGGAGCAAAAAGCGAACCGCCTGGTCAAAGGCAAAAAGCGAGTTTTTGGGCGCTGCTACCGGCGGCGATATGAGCGACCTGTTTGCGCGCGAGGACGAGCGCCGCGATGCCCTGGACGCCGAGCGCGATGAGGCCTGGCGCTACAAGTCGTGCGAACGCAAAAACCGTTACGACACGCGCGCCGAGGCCGAGGCCGTTATGGCCGACTGCGAAAACCATGGACGGCGCGGTTTGGCCTGCTACAAATGCGAATACTGCGGCGGATGGCATCTGACGTCGCACCCATGGAAATAGGCGCCGCATCGGCACGGCACTGACGGAGCGCCAACCATCGCACGCAAGCTACGGGCGCGGCGGCACCAAAACATCGTAGCGAACGGCCTTGCCCGCAAGTTGATAGCTCGGCTTAACGTCGGCAAGCAGTGGCCCCTTTACCGGTCGCTTGATAACGACCTTGCGGGGGTGCACCGCAAGCGCAGCTTCGACCAGCGTCTCCTCATCGGCGCACGGCTGTTCCAGATGATGCAAGAGCTGGAACTTCTTTTTAACCGCCGCGCTCTTGGTGCGCCCGGGAAACATGGGGTCCAGATACACCACGTCGGGAGCGGTGAGCTCGCCCTGCCCGATCAGCTCAGCTGTATGGCAAAGGCCGGCAATGCTGTCCTCGCCCGCATGTAAGCGCATGCGCGACACGGCAACCGCAAGCGCCGGATCATCTGCCGCGCGATCCAAGGCATCCTTGAGGAGCGCCGCAATCACGCAATCCTGCTCATACAGATCGACGGTAAAGCCCGCGGCCGCCAACAGCAGCGAATCCTCGCCAAAGCCCGCCGTGGCATCAATCGCCCATGGGCGCTCGATGCCTTTTGTACGCGCAGCCTTTACCAACAGCTCTTGCTGCAGACGGCCCTGCTTGAGTCGTGGAAGCATGCGGGCAAAATCGGCACGCAGCTCCATCGTGCCGTCGGTGAGCGTGAGGCCCTCGGGCTTCCCGGTCAGTTCAAGCCCCGCGGCCCGAGCAACAAAAAAGGGATCGGCGACGCCCATGGACACTCCTTAACAAGCAAAACGAATACGTGAGCGCCGTTTATGTCGGCACCCAACCGTCCGCTATTGTCCCACATGCGACATGGCCCACAGCATCCCAATGCAAAGCACCGCCATCAATCCCGTGCACACGGCAGCGATCACAGAATCACCCATGCGCCTTCCCAACGACCGCGGCTCATGCACTTGCCCTGCTCCGTACATCATGGCTCCTCCTAAGACCCACTTCTTATCACGGCCTCATCATCGCAGCGCCGCACATGAGCTGCCATCGATTTGCCTTACAGCTGGCTTTCCTTTTTGAAAGGTTGGACCGTACAGGCAAGAGACGCTTTCAAACACATGCATCGCCCCGTTGAACTACAATGTGCTTCACCATATGTGCAGCACATGAGGTGCGCCAGGTTGACGTACCCGTATCGAAAGGACCAGCCATGAGCTCCGCTCGCAAGACTCTCAAAATCCTCGCCCTGATTTATTTTGTTCTGGGCATCGCCAGTATCGTCATTGGAATCACCGGCGTCGCGACCGGCAACCTCGATTCCACGTACGGGTCGAACACCATGATCGCTGCGGTCGTGATTATCGCCAAGGGCCTCGTCGATCTTGCCGCGGGCGTTGCGGGCATCAAGGGTGCCAACAAGCCTTCGCAGGTAGACGGCGCGTTTAAGCTCGGTATTGTTGCCGCGGTCGCCACGATTGCGCAGGCCGTGCTCACGCTTCCCGCGCTCGGCGGTAGCGCCGTCAACATCGGCGCCTTTGTCATCGTGGTGTACGACCTGTTCTTTGTTCAGCAGGCACACGCCG
>CBCTTO010000052.1:0-9989 GCA_965149855.1 uncultured Collinsella sp. | reverse complement strand
GGACTTGCAGCGACGGACCTCAGGACGCTCTTACACCACGTCTGCGCGCGCCACCGGAAAGCGCCGTCAGTGAGGTCTCAGGGAAGGCGTTTCGAGGCTCGAAGGACACAAAACGGGGGCACAGGTTGTCCTGCGCCCCCGTTTTCGGGCATTATCCGTTCTCTGCGGCGGAGTCTACGCCGCCTCGTCGAACTGCGAGTTGTACAGGTCGGCGTAGAAGCCGCCCTGGGCGAGCAGCTCGTCGTGCGTGCCCTTCTCGACGATGTCGCCGTCGCGAATCACCAAGATCACGTCGGCGTTGCGGATCGTGGACAGGCGGTGCGCGATGACAAAGCTGGTGCGGCCCTGCATCAGCGCATCCATGGCGCGCTGAATGAGCTCCTCGGTACGGGTATCGACGTTGGAAGTCGCCTCGTCCAGAATCAGTGCCGGGCGGTCGGCCAAAATGGCACGGGCGATGGTCACGAGCTGGCGCTGACCCTGCGACAGGTTAGTGCCCTCCTCGTTGATCATAAAGTCGTAGCCGCCGGCGAGCGTATGGATAAAGTGGTCGCAGCGTGCGGCGCGTGCGGCGGCCTCGACCTCGGCATCGGTCGCATCGGGGCGTCCGTAGCGGATGTTCTCGCGGATGGTGCCGTTAAACAGCCAGGTGTCCTGCAGCACCATGGCAAACTCGCCGCGCAGCGCCGCGCGGTCCCAGTCGCGCACGTCGACGCCCTCGACACGCAGCGAGCCGCCGTCCACGTCGTAGAAGCGCTGCAGCAGCTTAATGAGCGTGGTCTTGCCGGCGCCGGTGGGGCCGACGATGGCAATGGTTTGGCCGGGCTGCGCCTCGCAGCTAAAGTCGTGGATGATGGTCTTGTCGGGCGTGTAGCCAAACTTGACATGGTCAAACTCCACGTGGCCGGGGCGCTTCTCGGGAATCTGCGCGTCGGCCTTCTGCTCCTCCTCGGGCGCGGCCAGGAACTCAAAGACGCGCTCGGTGGCGGCAGCCATCGACTGCATCGTGTTGCTCACGTTGCCCAGCTGCTGCACGGGTTGCGTAAAGTTGCGCACGTACTGGATAAAGCTCTGGATGTCGCCGGGCGTGGCATTGCCGGTCAGCGCGAGCTGCGCGCCCACCACGACGACGCCCACGTAGCCCATGTTGCCCACCAAGCTCATAAGCGGCATCATCAGGCCCGACAGGAACTGCGAGCGCCAGCCACTAATAAAGAGGCGGTCGTTTTGACGGTCGAACTCTTCGATCGAGGCCTCGGCGCGGTCGAACACCTGAATGACGTTCTGGCCGGCAAAGTCCTCCTCGATAATGCCGTTGACGGCGCCCAGAACCTGCTGTTGCTCGCGGAAGTACGGCTGCGAGAAGTGAATCATTACGGTCAAGATAATCGCGGCGGCCGGCAGCGTGAGCACGGTGACGCCGGTAAGCGGCAGACTGATCGAAAGCATCATGACGAGTACGCCGATAATCTGCGTCACCGACGTGATGAGCTGCGTCACGCTCTGGTTGAGCGACTGACCCAGCGTATCGACGTCGTTGGTGATGCGGCTGAGTACGTCTCCCTTGCTGTGGCCGTTGAAGTAACTCATCGGCACGACGGCAATCTTGGCGGCGATTTCCTTGCGCATGCGGTAGCAGATCTTTTGCGTGACGCCGGTCATGAGCCAGCCCTGGACCAGGCTGCAGACAGAGCTCGCCAGATACAGGCAGAGCAAAAAGCCGAGCGTCTTGGCGATCCAGTCAAAGTCGACGTCGCCGGTGCCGTTGACCTTGGCGACCAGGCCTTCGAACAGCTTGGTCGTAACCTGGCCGAGCACCTTGGGTCCCACAATGTTAAAGATGACCGAGCACACGGCAAAGGCGACGGCGGCAAACACGGCAATCTTGTGCTGGCCGATATAGCCGAGCAGCTGCCTCATGGTGCCCTTAAAGTCCTTGGCCTTTTCGCCACGGCGCATGCCACCCATGCGGCCCATGGGACCACGCTGGCGGGTGGGCTTGGGAATCCGAGTCTTGGCCTCGTCTGCCATTAGCGCTCGCCTCCTTCCATAACGGCTGCAATTTCTTCTTGGGTAAGCCCCAGCTCCTCGGCGGAAAGCTGCGACTGTGCGATCTCCAGGTACGCCGGGCAGCTGCGCAGCAGCTCCTCGTGCGTGCCGGTGCCCACTACATGGCCGTCGTCGAGCACGATGATCTGGTCGGCGCGCATGATGGTCGCGATGCGCTGGGCCACGACCACGAGCGCGGCGTCGGTGACGTTTTTGGCCAGCTCTTCGCGCAGGCGCGCGTCGGTCTTGTAGTCGAGGGCGCTAAACGAATCATCGAACACCACGACCTCGGGCTTTTTGGCCAGGGCGCGGGCGATAGCCAGACGCTGGCGCTGACCACCCGAAACATTGGAGCCGCCCTGGCTGATAGGGGAGTCGTACCCGTCCTCGCGCTCGGCGATAAAGTCCTCCGCCTGGGCGACGCGTGCTGCCTGGCGCATATCCTCGTCACTCACCATGTCGCCGGCAAACTTGAGGTTGCTCTCGACGGTACCCGAGAACAGACGACCCTGCTGCGGAATATAACCGATGCGGCGGCGCAGCTCAGAGAGGGTCATGTCGCGCACGTCGACGCCGTCGAGCGAAATGCTGCCGCCCGTGACGTCGTACAGGCGCGGAATCAGCTGCACGAGCGTGGACTTGCCCGAGCCCGTGGAGCCAATGATGCCGAGCATCTGGCCGGCGTGCGTGGTGAAGTTTACGCCGCTAATGACGTCGGCGCGGGCATCGGGATACTGGAAGCTCACGTCACGGAAGGTGAGCTCGCCGCGCGGCGCGCTGGCAGCGGGCAGTTTGGGCGAGGCGGGGTCGTTGATGCTCGTGGGGCAGGTGATGACCTCTTCCACGCGCTCGGCTGCGACCTCGGCGCGGGGCAGGATGACCGAAACCATGGTGAGGATCATAAACGCCATGACGATCTGCATGGTGTAGGAGATAAACGCCATCATGTTGCCGACCTGCATCACGCCGTCGGACACGCCCTGCGCGCCAAACCAGACGATAAGCACGGTGATGCAGTTCATGACGAGCATCATGAGCGGCATCATGAAGCTCATGGCGCGGTTGGTGTAGAGCTGCGTGGTCATCAGGTCGAGCGAAGCCTTGTCAAAACGCTCGAGCTCATGCTCCTCACGGTTGAACGAGCGGATGGGCATAAGGCCGTCGAGCAGCTCGCGGGCGGTAAGGTTCACGCGGTCCACAAAGCTCTGCATCTTTTTGAACTTGGGCATGGTGAGGCCCATGAGCACGCCGACAACGGCCGAAACCGCGATGATGGCCACGGCGATGGTCCACTCCAGGCCGGTGTGGTTGGCCAGGACGCGCATGACGGCGACGATGCCCATGACGGGGGCCATCAGGCACATGCGGATAAACAGGGTTGCGGCCATCTGGATCTGCTGAATGTCGTTGGTGCAGCGGGTGATGAGCGAGGCCTGGCTAAACTTGCCCACCTCGGCCGGCGAGAAGTGCATAACCTTGTTGAAGGTCTCGCGGCGCAGGTCGCGGGCGATGGAGCAGGCGGTGCGCGAAGCCACGGCACCGGTCAGGATGGTGGCGACGAGCGACACCAGGCACAGACCAAACATCGTGGTCGCCATGCGGCCCAGGTAGGCGTTCTGCACGTCGGCGGGGTCGATGCCCTGCGCCCTGTACTCGTCTTGCACATAGCTCACGGCGCGTTGGGTCACGATGGAGCCCGACATGGAGCCCATTTTGTCCGCCATATCGTTGGCGCCCTCGACGAGCTTGCCCTGGTCGATTAGGCCGCCTTCAACGCCTAGACGCAGGCTCTTCATGGTGATCTTGCCGCCGTCGGCATCAATCTGCTTTTGCATGTTCTGCGCCGCTGCGGCCTTCTGCTGCATCTCGGCGAGTTGCTCGGGCGTCATCGCCGCCATCTGCTCGGGCGTGGGTATGGCCTGGGCGCCGCTGTTGTCTTTCTCACCGGACGTGCCCATCATGTCACCCATGGAGTTGGCGTCAATACCCTGGTTGAGCGAAAGGACGACGGTCTCGGGCAGACTCATGATATCGGCGAGCTTGCTGCCGTCGGCGCGCTCATCCTCGGTTCCCTTGTACGTGCGAATCCCGTTTTTGTCTGCCTTGCCAAACGCAGCTTCTACCGTCTTGGCGTCCTTGGCGCTCATAAAGAGTTCGAGGTCGTCGAGCGATTCGGCGCGGATGGTGTCGGGTACGGGCGACGCGATGCCGCCTTGCTGCACACCCACGTCGACGATGTCGCTCATATAGGTAGGCAGTGCCAGATCGGCGTTGCAGCTGATTACGATAAGTACGATAGCTGCGAACAGTGCCAGGATATGTTTTTTAAAGAGCTTGAGAATCCTCACTCGGCATCTCTCCTTTCTTGATTGCGGTCGATAATTTCGTTGGCACGTCTAAGAAGGCGCACCATCTCTTGGGTATCTGTTTCGCCGAGCTGCTCGAGGAAAGCCGCAGTGCGGTTCTCGAATTCCCGACGTTTGATTTCGAGATCCTGGAATCCTTTGTCGGTCACCGTGACGTGTACGCGACGACGGTCGGTCTTTGAGTGCTCGCGCTCGACCCAGCCCTTGGCTTCGAGAGCGCGTAGGATATTGGCGATGCGGGCACTCGAGACCCAGGCGCGATCAGCGAGTTCGCTCGGCGTGAGCGAACCGCCGGCGAGTATGAGGGCGCGCATGACGGCCATCTCGCCGCCGAGGGCTTTGTCCGCAAAGCGCGAAATGCGCTGATGCATGCTGCCGAACTCGGTAAGGAGCTGGCGCCCAAGTTCACGGAAATCGGTATCTTCCACCGAAAACCCCTAACACTAGAAACTATTTTCGGTGAAAGATGATACCCCCATACGCGGGCCTCATACAGTGGGCAATATTAAGAGCTCATTAAGACTTAAAATAATTCAATTGCTGAAGCGTTTTAAAGAACTATTATGCCCGCGGTTAGGCGAGGGGTTGTCACCACCATGACGACTGGGACTCATATAATCGCCACGTGCGATGCTCCAACTTCCCGCAAGGAGACACCTTACATAAAGGGGGATGGAGTCATGGCATTTGACTTCACGGGCAAGACCGCGATCGTTACCGGTGGCACTCAGGGCATTGGCCTCGAGATTGCCAAGGGTATCGTTGCGGGCGGCGGACACGTCGCGCTCATCGCAAGGAACGCTGCTAAGGGCGAGGCCGCTGTGGCCGAGCTTGGCGAGGGCAACAAGTTCTATCAGCTCGATGTCGCCGATGCACCCAAGGCGCGCGAGACCGTCGAGCAGATTTTCACCGATCTGCCGCAGACCAACATCCTGATTAACTGCGCTGGCGTCATCAGCACCAAGAAGTTCGACGAGATCGATGACACCGAGTGGCGTCGCACCATTGACATCAACCTCAACGGTACCTTTACCATGATGAACGCCGTGTACCCGCACTTTAAGGCGGCCCATGCCGGCACTATCGTCAACGTGAGCTCTGTTGCCGGTAAGATCGGTGGTGGCCTGCTCGGCACCGCTGCCTACGCCAGCTCCAAGGCCGGTGTTAACGGTCTAACCAAGGCAGTCGCCAAGGAAGGCGGCAAGTTCGGCGTCCGCTGCAACGCTGTGTGCCCGTCGCTCACGTTGACCGATATGACCTCGATTCTCTCTGACGAGAACTCTCAGCGCATCATCAACGGTATTCCTCTGGGCCGCGCCGCCCAGGCCAGCGAGCCTGCGCAGATGGTGCTGTTCTTCGCTTCCGACCTCGCCAGCTTCGTGAACGGCGAGATCGGTGACTGCGACGGCGGCATCGTCCTGGACGGGTAATACCCCGCGATGATTATTCGGCGACGGCTCCTGCGACTCGGGACCGTCGCCTTCTTTCTGACATAGGCGCGTGCGGCTACGATTCGCATGCATCCAAAGGAGATATATATGAGTGAATCGACTGCGGTGGAGGCGCCGGCGGCAAAGGAGCCGTTCTTTAAGATGTCCTCCATCCCGGGTGCCAATATTTTGGTGCCGCTTTTGCTGGGCTGCCTGCTCAACACGCTATTCCCCGACCTGTTCAAAACGCTCGGCAGCTTTACGCTTGGCATGACTCAGCAGGGCGCAGGCCCGCTTGTGGGCGCCTTTTTGCTCATCGTCGGTACGACGATTTCGTTTAAGAGTGCTCCTGCCGCCGCTGCCCGCGGTGCCATTATCATCGCCGTCAAGCAGATCGTGGTCGTTGCCGTGTCGCTGCTCATCCTTTATGTATTCAACGACAACTTGTTTGGCATCTCTGCCATGGTGATGCTGGCGGCTTGTACCGGCGCCAACAACGCTATGTACGCTGGACTGATGGGTACCATGGGCAACGAGGCCGAGCGTGGCGCTGTCGCCATCACCACGCTGGTCGTTGGCCCTCCGGTCACGATGATTGTGCTCGGCGCTGCCGGTCAGGCTCCGATCGGCTGGTCGCTCGTGGGTGCCATTCTGCCGATCGTCGTCGGCATTATTCTGGGTAACCTGTTCCCCAGCTTTAAGAAGATGATGGCCCCGGCGCTTTCCGCCATCATCGTGCTCGTCTTCTTTGCCATGGGCTCGACCATGACCTTTGGCCAGCTCATTAATGGCGGTCTCCCCGGTATTCTGCTCGGCGTGATCTGCTCGGTGGTCTTTGCAATTCCCGTCATCGCGGTCGATAAGCTCACGGGTGGTACGGGTGTCGCAGGTGCGGCCATTTCGAGCTGCGCCGGAGCCAATGTGGCCACGCCTGCTGCCATGGCAAGCGTCAACGGGGCCATGTACGGCGGCGCCGTGCTCGCGACGGCTACGGCACAGGTTGCTGCCTGCGCAATCGTGACGGCTATTTTGACCCCGCTGGTCACCAGCTGGTGCTACAAGCATTTTGAGGGCCAGGGCAACGGCGATAGCAAGGCAACGACCGACAAGGCCGCCGCAGCCGCCTAATGCCAAGCGGCAATCAAAGCTAAAAACTAGCTACGCCACAGGGCGGCCACGGGGGATCCCGTGGCCGCCCTGCAGTTTCTGTAGGGTCTATGAGACACTTTACCCTGCTAAAGCTGGCATAACAGCTAGAGCGAACGTCGTACAAAGGCAAGGAAAAATAACATACAAATCGGTGAACGGTAGTTGTTCGCGCTCGCATTTCCTGCGGGTTTGTAAAAAACGCCCTTATGATATAAAAAAAGAAACATATAACAGCCCAGATGGAGAGGGTCGCTATGTTATCCTTCTCAGACGGGTGAAATCTTGGGTTTTGGGTTGCAGTTCCAAGGTGGACAAACGTTTTTCCCTGCACCAACATGTGGTGAAGAACGGAAGAAGCCGGTAGTGCAAGCCGAAAATTCAAGAATTCAATAAGCAGCGGTGTGAGAGAGCGCCGCATTACACGTAACTAGGAGCGTGGTTACACAATGCAGGAGGCATGGGAAGGCTTCAAGGAAGGCATTTGGACGGGAGAGGTTGACGTCCGAGACTTCATCCAGAAGAACTACACCCCTTACGAGGGCGACGAGTCGTTCCTCGTAGGTCCGACCGAGCGTACCAAGGAGCTGTGGGGCGAGGTTCTCGACCTGCTGCTTAAGGAGCGCGAGCAGGGTGGTGTCCTCGATATGGACACCAAGACCGTCACGGGTATCGTGAGCCACCCCGCTGGCTACATCGATAACGCCCACCGCGAGAAGGAGACCATCGTCGGCCTCCAGACCGACAAGCCGCTCAAGCGCGCTCTGCACGTCAACGGCGGTATCCGCATCGCTTGCCAGGCCGCCAGCCAGCACGGCTACAAGGTCGACGAGAACGTTGTCGAGCGCTACACCTTCGAGCGCAAGACCCACAACGCCGGCGTCTTCGATGTTTACACCCCCGAGATGCGTGCTTGCCGCTCGGCTCACATCATCACCGGTCTGCCCGATGGCTATGGCCGCGGCCGCATCATCGGCGACTACCGTCGTGTCGCCCTGTACGGTGTCGACTACCTGATTAAGGACAAGGAGGCCCAGAAGGCTTCCACCCCGACGGTCATGACCGCCGACAACATCCGCGATCGTGAGGAGCTGCAGGAGCAGATCCGCGCCCTCGGCGAGCTCAAGATGATGGCCGAGACCTATGGTTTCGACATTTCCAACCCTGCTACCAACACGCAGGAGGCCATCCAGTGGATGTACTTCGCCTACCTTGCTGCCGTCAAGGAGCAGAACGGCGCCGCTATGTCCATCGGCCGTACCTCTACGTTCATCGACATCTATGCTGAGCGCGACCTTGCCAACGGTACCTTCACCGAGGAGCAGATCCAGGAGTTCGTGGATCACTTCATCATGAAGCTCCGCATGGTCAAGTTCGCCCGTACTCCCGAGTACCAGGCCCTGTTCACCGGCGACCCGCAGTGGGTCACCGAGTCCATCGGCGGCATGGGTGTTGACGGCCGTACGCTCGTTACCAAGATGAGCTACCGCTACCTGCACACGCTCGAGAACATGGGTACCAGCCCCGAGCCCAACATGACCGTTCTGTGGTCGACCCGTCTGCCCGAGAACTTCAAGAAGTTCTGCGCCAAGACTTCCGTCGCCAGCTCCTCGATCCAGTACGAGAACGACGACCTCATGCGCGTCTATCACGGCGACGACTACGGCATTGCCTGCTGCGTGTCCTCCATGCGCATCGGCAAGGAGATGCAGTTCTTCGGCGCCCGCGCCAACCTTGCCAAGTGCCTGCTCTACGCACTCAACGGCGGTGTTGACGAGGTCTCCAAGAAGCAGGTCGGCCCCAAGTATCGCGCCGTCGAGGGCGATACGCTCGATTACGACGACGTTGTGGCCAAGTACAACGACATGATGAAGTGGCTCGCTGGCGTGTACGTCAACTCGCTGAACATCATTCACTACATGCACGACAAGTATTGCTACGAGCGCATCCAGATGGCTCTGCACGACAAGCACGTGCACCGCTGGTTCGCTACGGGCATCGCTGGCCTTTCCGTCGTGGCTGACTCCCTGTCCGCCATCAAGTACGCCAAGGTTCACCCCGTCCGTGACGAGAACGGCATCATCGTCGACTTCGAGACCGAGGGCGAGTTCCCCAAGTACGGTAACGACGACGACCGCGTCGACCAGATTGCTCACGACGTTGTGCACCAGTTCATGGAGTACATCCGCATGAACGACACCTACCGCAACTCCGTGCCTACGACCTCGGTTCTGACCATTACCTCCAACGTCGTGTACGGTAAGAAGACCGGCTCCACGCCCGACGGCCGCAAGGCTGGCCAGCCGTTCGCCCCGGGTGCTAACCCCATGCACAAGCGCGATAGCCACGGCGCCATCGCTTCGCTGTCTTCGGTTTCCAAGCTCCCGTTCCGCGATGCTCAGGACGGCATCTCCAACACCTTCTCCATCATCCCGAGTGCGCTCGGCAAGGAGGACCAGGTGTTCTTTGGCGATATCGACCTTGATCAGCTGGGCGAGTAACTATTGTTAGTGCTATACTAACAATAACGATTACTGATTAGTGCGCCGGTTTCGGCCGGCGCCTATTAATCGAAGGAGACACATTATGAAGGTTTCTGAAGTTTCCGAGACTCAGGCCGATAACCTGGTCCACATGCTCGACGCTTACGCCGAGAAGGGTGGCCACCACCTGAACATCAACGTCTTCAACCGTGAGACGCTGCTCGACGCTCAGGCTCACCCCGAGAAGTACCCGCAGCTGACCATCCGCGTTTCCGGCTATGCCGTGAACTTCCACACGCTCACCAAGGAGCAGCAGGACGAGGTCATTGCGCGTACCTTCCACGACAAGTTCTAAAGGGACTCAACTCCCGCAGGATCGCCGGGGCTGTTTGGGCTACCTCCCAAAACGTCCTCGGACATGCAAAGAGGCTCGCTGCGCACTTCGTGCGGCGAGCCTCTTTGCGTCCTGACGCTCCTATTTGGCAAGGTGTTTTTTAGAATCCATTTTGCGCTCG
>CBCTTO010000051.1:0-10252 GCA_965149855.1 uncultured Collinsella sp. | reverse complement strand
GCATAGACGCGCGCGTGCTCCAAAAAGCGTCCGACGATGGAGCGGACATGCACGTTCTCGGTCTTGCCCGGAACACCGGGCTTGAGGCACGAGATGCCGCGGATGATCATGTCTACGCGCACGCCGGCACACGATGCCTCGGCGATCTTGTCGATAACCTCGCGGTCGGTCAGCGAGTTGAGCTTAAAGAACACGCGAGCGGGCTCGCCGGCAAGGGCGCGCTGGATCTCGCGGTCAAGCCCGCGCATGATGAGCGGTTTCAGTCCGACGGGCGCCACGCCCAGGAAGCGGTAGTCGCCGCGCAGGTTGCCCAGCGACAGATTGCGGAAGAACAGGTTGGCGTCTTCACCGATGCCGGGATGGGCGGTCATGAGCATAAAGTCGCTGTAGAGTTTGGCCGTCTTCTCGTTAAAGTTGCCGGTGCCCAAAAGCGTGAGGCGCGTTAGCGCCATGCCCTCGCGATAGGTGAGCTGGCAGATCTTTGAGTGGCATTTAAAGCCCTCGGAACCATAGATGACGGTGCAGCCCGCCTCTTCCAGACGCTCGGCCCACTCGATGTTGTTCTGCTCGTCAAAGCGCGCGCGGAGCTCCATGAGCACCGTGACCTCTTTGCCGTTCTCGGCAGCATCGATCAGCGACTCGCACAGGCGGCTCTGCTTGGCCACGCGGTAGAGCGTGATGCGCAACGAGATGCACTCGGGGTCATAGGCGGCCTCGTGCACCAGGTCCAAGAACGGGTTCATGGCCTCGTAGGGATAAAAGAGCAGCTTGTCGCCCTGCAGCACCTGTTCGCGGATGGAGCGGGTCATATCGATGGTGGGGTTGGGCTGCGGCTTAAACGGCGTAAAGAGCAGCTCGTTGCGCAGGTGCTCGGGAATCTTGCCCTCAATGCCAAAGACGTAGCCCAGGTTGAGCGGGATATCGCAGGTAAAGACCGAGCGACGCGAGAGCTCGAGCGCCTTGCGGATAGTCTTGAGCGTTGCTTTTTCGAGTGAGCCCGAGACGGCGAGCACTACAGGCTGCAGGCGCAGGCGCTTCTTAAGGATGCGCTTCATGTGCTGGCGGTAGTCCTCTTCCTCTTCGACGCCCTCGCCGTCCGGATCGATGTCGGCGTTGCGGGTGACGCGGATCAGCGCGCGATCCAGCGGCTTATAGGAGCCAAAGCAGCTGTCCAGGCAGGCGAGGATGACGTCCTCGAGCAAGATGTAGGAGTAGGTGCCGGTGGGCGAGGGAATCTCGACCACGCGGTTCATCGAGGCGGGGATCTCGATAAGGCCCAGCAGGCTCTCCTCGTCGGTGGCGCCGTCCAGACCACAGGCCAGATAGAGCGCGCCGTTGCGCAGGTTGGGGAAGGGGTGGCGAGGATCGATGACCAGCGGCGAGATGACCGGCGACACGTAGGCCTGGAAGTAGCGGGTTACAAAGGTGCGCTCCTCGGGCGTAAGCGAATCGATGCGGGCGCGGTGAACGCCCAAGGTGTCGAGCTTGCCCTCGATGCTCTTAAAGATGGACTCCCAACGGGTAAGGAGCCCGGGCATTTCGGCCATGACAGCATCGACCTGTTCGGAGGCGGTCATATTGCTCTTGTTGTCGACGGGCTGTTTTTTGAGCTCTGCCAGATCGGACAGGCCGCCCACGCGCACCATGAGAAACTCGTCGAGGTTAGACTCGAAAATCGACACGAATTTTAGACGCTCGAACAGCGGAACAGTCTCATCGAAGGCTTCGTCAAGCACGCGGTTGTCAAAGCGCAGCCAGCTAAGCTCTCGGTTTTGCGTGTACGAGAAGTCGCGCGGCGGTTTGCGCAGCTTTGCGGCGGCTTGCTTCTTTTCGATTTTGCTCGGCATATGCATCTGTCCGTTCAGTCCCCACAAGGGACGGTAGCCTAACCCTATTCACTATTGTCTCAATTTAGTCGACTTGTGGCACGGACGTATTGTGCGAACGGTATCTTTACCTACTTCTTACGCTGACAAGTCATAGGACTGACGCCCTGCTCGTCTGCAAGCGGTCTATATCCTCACTCAACTGGTACGTAAGTGTGAATAAGAATGATGGATAGCTGAATATCATTGAATGCAGGCGGAAACGTAAACAAACATCATTTATATACATAAAACCGATTTAGCTATGCAATTCTGAATCAAAAGTTTAGAGATGCAATTGCAAATAGTTTTTAGGAAAAAAGAGCGTTTACCTTAGAAAAGTTACTTTAGAACGCCGAAGTACATTATGGGGGAATCTCATGCGATATACCGTTCATCGCACTTTGTTGACCGTTCGGGGGCGAGGTGGAATTGCGGGTGGAATTTGGATATAACTAGAGCTGTCAGCAAGCAGTGCCCGTTACGGAAGGGCGCTGAGAGATTCGGCCGAAAGGCCCGAAAGAAAGGTAGGAGGCCATGACGAAAGGTCTGCACGTGCCTTCCGAGATCGGCAAGCTCAGGAAGGTCTGCCTGCACCGTCCCGGCGACGAGCTCCTCAACCTGCCGCCCGACGAGCTCGAGCGACTCCTGTTCGACGACGTCCCGTTCCTGGAGGTCGCGCAGCAGGAGCACGACACCTTCGCCCAGATCCTGAGGGACCAGGGCGTGGAGGTCCTCTATCTCGAGAACCTCGTCGCCGAGGTGTTCGACCAGGTCCCCGGCGCCCGCGCCGAGTTCACCGACCAGTACATCGCCGAGGCCGGCATCCGCGGCCAGCACATGCCGCAGATCGTCCGCGAGAAGCTGGACTCCATCGAGGACAACCTCGAGTTCGTCAAGAAGACCATGGCCGGCATGACCAAGTCCGAGATCGACATGCCCCTCACGGCGTCCACGACCCTCGACTCCCTGGTCAACTCCGAGTCCGAGTCCGACCTGATCATCGACCCGATGCCCAACCTCTACTTCACCCGCGACCCGTTCGCGGTCGTCGGCGAGGGCGTCAACCTCAACCGCATGTACTCGGTCACCCGCAACCGCGAGACCCTGTACGGCAAGTACGTCTTCAAGTACCACCCCGACTACAAGGACGTCTCGCTGTACTTCCGCCGCGACTGCCAGTTCCACACCGAGGGCGGCGACGTGCTGAACATCAACGAGAAGACCCTCGCCGTCGGCATCTCCCAGCGCACCCAGGCCGCCGCGATCGACGTCATGGCCCAGAACATCTTCTGGAACTCCGACTCCAAGGTCGAGCGCATCCTGGCCTTCGACATCCCGGTCTCGCGCGCCTTCATGCACCTCGACACGGTCTTCACCCAGATCGACGTCGATAAGTTCACGATCCACCCCGCCATCATGGGCACCCTGCGCGTCTACGAGCTGACCGCCGGCAAGAACCCGGGCGACGTGAACATCCGCCTGATCGAGGACACCCTCGAGCACGTCCTGGAGGACGCCACCGGCGTCGACCAGGTCAAGCTGATCCCCTGCGGCGGCGGCGACCCGATCGCGGCCTCCCGCGAGCAGTGGAACGACGGCTCCAACACCCTGTGCGTCGAGCCCGGCAAGATCTGCGTCTACGCCCGCAACACCGTCACCAACGACGTGCTGTACAAGGAGGGCCTGGACCTTCTCGTCGTGCCCTCCGCCGAGCTCTCCCGCGGCCGCGGCGGCCCGCGCTGCATGAGCATGCCCTTCTGGCGCGAGGACCTCTAGGGTCTTCAAGGACCCGTACAGGTCATAATACATACATCTAGCTGCCATTAGATGTTTCCCATTGGGGCGGTGCGGGTTTTCGCACCGCCCCAATCTTGTATGAGGAACGTCAACACGATTGGATGACTGCTTTTGTAAGGAGCTTGGCCATGGACATCAAGACGATTGGCGTTGAGGAATGGCTCAACGTTTGGGAGAAGAGCGCCACGTGGGACATCGCCCAGTCGACGATCTCGTCGCTCACCATGGGCGAGCTGCGCGCGCTCGATGAACAGGACGGCGCCACGTTCTACGAGCGCCTGGACCGCGAGAAGATGAACTACGGCTGGATCGAGGGCTCGCCGGAGTTTAAGGCCGAGGTTGACAAGCTGTATCGTCGCGAGGTCAATCCCGATCACATTCTGCAGACCAATGGCTGCACGGGCGCTAACCTCAACGCCATCATGGCTGTGGTCGAGCCCGGCGACCATGTTATCGCCGAGTGGCCCACCTACGCGCCGCTCTATGAGATCCCACGTACGCTCGGCGCCGAGGTCGAGTATTGGGAGCTTCGCGAGGAACTCGGCTGGAAGCCCGATATCGAGGAACTCAAGCGCTTGGTGCGCCCCAACACCAAGCTTATCTGCATAAACAACGCTTCGAACCCCATCGGTACGGTGCTCGATGCCGATATCCTCGGCCAGATTGCCGAGATCGCCCGTTCGGTGGGCGCCTACGTGCTGTGCGACGAGGTGTATCTGCCGCTCGAAAACACTGAGTCCTTTATGTCGATGGTCGACATGTACGAGAGGGCCATTGTCACCAACTCGTTGTCGAAGACCTATTCGACGCCTGCGGCCCGCGTGGGCTGGGTCCTGGCCGACGAAGAGGTGTCCAACCGCATCCGTACCTATCGCGATTACACCATGATCTGCGGCGGCGTGTTCAACGATGCCCTGGCGACCTATGTGCTTGAGCACAAGGATAAGATTCTCGAGCGCAATCGCAAGATCGTGTTTGGCAACCGCGATATCGCGCAGGCTTGGATCGATACGCAGCATCGCGTTTCCTGGACGGCCCCGCAGGGCGTGTCCACCTCGTTTATCCAGCTGGATATTCCCGAGGATGACGAGGAGTTCTGCAGACGCCTGCTGTCCGAGAGGGGAGTGCTGCTGGTTCCCGGTAGCCGTTTTGAGCTTCCCTGCGGCGCACGCCTGGGCTACTGCGCGAGCGAGGACGTTCTGCGCGAGGGCCTGAGGCTTTTGGGCGAGGCACTGGCGGAGTTCGATCGCTAGGATTCCGATGGTCTTCGGGGGCCTTATCCAAATTAGCCGAAGATAATCGAAAACGGATCCGTTTCCCTAGTGAAGCGGGTCCGTTTTTCTATACCGAGAAGTCAAGTTGTTACAAATGGGGCCGTAAAGCGAGCCGGTATCCGCTGGGCCTTATACTGAGTTTCCGGTGAACGGTATCAAGCGTCTGGTAAACGGTAATTTATTTACCAGAAATGAATAGGACAAACTTTTTTCTGAATAAAAATGAAAATGGTTGAGACGCGGTATGAACCGCTAATTCTATTCATAGCTTTATTGGAAATATGCAATTTGAGGATGGTTTAACAAAGTTTAGTTCCATTTGATTTTAGGATTGAAAACGCGTTTAAGCACGTAAATACGCTTTATTAAGATGAAGTGTGCCATGCGTGAAGTATATGTGTATGCCGTTCACCCCCTATAAAAAACCGTTCGGGGGCAAGGTGGAAGTATGAGCTGATTTTGGATATAAATATATCGTCAGCAATAACGCCTCACACGGAGGGGCGCTAACGAATCGGCCCTGACAAGGGCCCGAAAGAAAGGTAGGAGGCCATGACGAAAGGTCTGCACGTGCCTTCCGAGATCGGCAAGCTCAGGAAGGTCTGCCTGCACCGTCCCGGCGACGAGCTCCTCAACCTGCCGCCCGACGAGCTCGAGCGACTCCTGTTCGACGACGTCCCGTTCCTGGAGGTCGCGCAGCAGGAGCACGACACCTTCGCCCAGATCCTGAGGGACCAGGGCGTGGAGGTCCTCTATCTCGAGAACCTCGTCGCCGAGGTGTTCGACCAGGTCCCCGGCGCCCGCGCCGAGTTCACCGACCAGTACATCGCCGAGGCCGGCATCCGCGGCCAGCACATGCCGCAGATCGTCCGCGAGAAGCTGGACTCCATCGAGGACAACCTCGAGTTCGTCAAGAAGACCATGGCCGGCATGACCAAGTCCGAGATCGACATGCCCCTCACGGCGTCCACGACCCTCGACTCCCTGGTCAACTCCGAGTCCGAGTCCGACCTGATCATCGACCCGATGCCCAACCTCTACTTCACCCGCGACCCGTTCGCGGTCGTCGGCGAGGGCGTCAACCTCAACCGCATGTACTCGGTCACCCGCAACCGCGAGACCCTGTACGGCAAGTACGTCTTCAAGTACCACCCCGACTACAAGGACGTCTCGCTGTACTTCCGCCGCGACTGCCAGTTCCACACCGAGGGCGGCGACGTGCTGAACATCAACGAGAAGACCCTCGCCGTCGGCATCTCCCAGCGCACCCAGGCCGCCGCGATCGACGTCATGGCCCAGAACATCTTCTGGAACTCCGACTCCAAGGTCGAGCGCATCCTGGCCTTCGACATCCCGGTCTCGCGCGCCTTCATGCACCTCGACACGGTCTTCACCCAGATCGACGTCGATAAGTTCACGATCCACCCCGCCATCATGGGCACCCTGCGCGTCTACGAGCTGACCGCCGGCAAGAACCCGGGCGACGTGAACATCCGCCTGATCGAGGACACCCTCGAGCACGTCCTGGAGGACGCCACCGGCGTCGACCAGGTCAAGCTGATCCCCTGCGGCGGCGGCGACCCGATCGCGGCCTCCCGCGAGCAGTGGAACGACGGCTCCAACACCCTGTGCGTCGAGCCCGGCAAGATCTGCGTCTACGCCCGCAACACCGTCACCAACGACGTGCTGTACAAGGAGGGCCTGGACCTTCTCGTCGTGCCCTCCGCCGAGCTCTCCCGCGGCCGCGGCGGCCCGCGCTGCATGAGCATGCCCTTCTGGCGCGAGGACCTCTAAGTCTTTCCGTTTCCGGTGCGGTCCCCCTACAACCGCACCGGCTTCGCCCGTTAAACGGGCAACACTAATACTTACGTAATTCATTTCTTCGAAAGGAATCGAACCATGGGTGTTAACCTCTCCGGCCGTAGCTTCCTCAAGCTTCTCGACCTCACCACCGAGGAGATCGAGTACCTGCTCAAGCTCTCCAAGAACTTCAAGGATATGAAGCGCGCTGGCGTTCCGCACCGCTATCTCGAGGGCAAGAACATCGTTCTGCTCTTCCAGAAGACCTCCACTCGTACCCGTTGCGCCTTCGAGGTCGGCGGCATGGACCTGGGCATGGGCGTCACCTACCTCGATCCCGGTTCGTCGCAGATGGGCAAGAAGGAGTCCATCGAGGACACCGCCCGCGTTCTCGGCCGCATGTATGACGGCATCGAGTTCCGTGGCTTTGCCCAGGACGACGTCGAGGAGCTCGCTGCTAAGTCCGGCGTGCCCGTGTGGAACGGCCTGACCACCGAGTGGCACCCCACCCAGATGCTCGCCGACATCCTGACCGTCCAGGAGAACTTCAACTACGACATCAAGGGCAAGACTCTCGTCTTCATGGGCGACTGCAAGAACAATGTTGCTCGCTCCCTCATGGTCGTCTGCTCCAAGCTCGGTATGAACTTCGTGGCCTGCGGCCCCGAGGAGTGCATGCCCGCCGACGACGTCATCGAGGCCTGCAAGCCCATCGCCGAGGCCAACGGCTGCACCATCAAGCTGACCACCGACGTCAAGGACGGCGTCACCGGTGCCGACGTTATCTACACCGACGTGTGGGTCTCCATGGGCGAGCCCGACGAGGTCTGGGCCGAGCGCATCGCTCAGCTCACCCCGTATCGTGTCACCTCCGAGGTCATGGCTATGGCCAACCCGGGTGCCATCTTCCTGCACTGCCTGCCCAGCTTCCACGACACCAACACCACCATTGGCGCCGAGAAGTGCGAGCAGTTCGGCATCACCGAGCAGGAGGTCACCGACGAGGTCTTCGAGAGCCCCGCTTCCAAGGTCTTCGACGAGGCCGAGAACCGCATGCACACCATCAAGGCTGTCATGTACGCTACGCTCAAGTAAGAGCATCTAGCATCTCGCTCGGGGTGTATTGTTGAACACCCCGAGCGGCTTTATCTGGTAAAAATCTCGCATCGAGCGGCAGGCACGGCACGGAAGAGCCGCTTCGGGCGAGATCAGTAAATGATTTATGAAGGGGGGATGAGAACTATGACTGAGACCGCTAAGAAAAAGCGCGGTATGCCTTCATCGTTCACCATTCTTCTTGCTCTGCTGGCAATTGTTGCAGTTGTTACCGTTATCGTCTCCGGCACGTCCGGCGGCGCGGTTACTGCCGCCCGTCTGAGCGATTTCTGCACCGCCCCGATTAAGGGCTTCGCTGACGCTCTGCCCGTCTGCCTCTTCGTTATGATCCTGGGCGGCTTCCTCGGTATGATGACCGAGACCGGCGCTCTGGACAACGGCATCGCCGTCCTGGTGCAGAAGCTTAAGGGCAACGAGATCATGCTCATTCCCGTGCTGATGCTCATCTTCTCCCTCGGTGGTACCACCTATGGTATGTGCGAGGAGACCGTTCCCTTCTACGCCCTGCTCGCCGCTACCATGATGGCTGCCGGCTTCGACCCGATGGTCGGCGCCGCTACCGTCCTGCTCGGCGCTGGCTGCGGCTGCCTCGGCTCCACGGTTAACCCGTTCGCCGTCGGCGCTGCCGTCGACGCCCTGACCGGCGTTGACATTGCCGTGAACCAGTCCATCATCATCGGCCTCGGTGCCGTCCTGTGGCTTGTTACCACCGTCATGTCCATCGTCTTCGTGATGAACTATGCCAAGAAGGTCAAGGCTGACAAGGGTTCCACCATCCTCTCGATGCAGGAACTCAAGGACGCCGAAGAGGCACATGGCAAGGCTGCTTCCGAGGTCCACAAGGAGGTCAAGCTCACCGGTCGTCAGAAGGGTGTTCTGATCGCCTTCGCCTTCACCTTCGTCGTCATGATCGTCGGCTTCATCCCGCTGGCCGACCTCAACGAGGGCGTCGCCAACTTCTTTGACGCTGGCGCTGTCTACGACGCCGACGGTAATGCCGTCGTCCAGGGCTGGTCTGCCCTGATCACCGGCCTGCCCATTGGCCAGTGGTACTTCGACGAGGCTTCCACCTGGTTCTTCCTCATGGCTATCCTGATCGGTATCATCGGTGGCCTGTCCGAGAAGCAGATCGTCAACACCTTCATCACCGGCGCTGCCGACATGATGTCCGTTGTTCTCGTCATCGCCCTCGCCCGTGGCATCTCCGTCCTCATGGCTAGCACCGGCCTCGACGTTTACGTCCTCGACGCTGCCGCCAATGCCCTGGCTGGCCTGTCCGGCGTGATCTTCGCTCCCATGAGCTTCCTGGTCTACTTCGGCCTGTCCTTCCTGATCCCCTCGACCTCCGGTATGGCCACCGTCTCCATGCCCATCATGGGACCGCTGGCTGTTAAGCTCGGCTTCTCGCCCGAGGTCATGGTCATGATCTTCTCCGCCGCCATCGGTGTCGTGAACCTGTTCACCCCGACCTCCGGCGCCATCATGGGCGGTCTCGCCCTGGCCAAGATCGAGTGGACGACCTGGCTCAAGTTTGCCCTTAAGCTCATCGTCGCTCTCTCCGTCGTCTGCGCCGTCATCCTGACCGCCGCCTGCGTGCTGCTCTAAGTACCCAACGGGTACCCCACGGAAACCTTGACGATCCTGTAGAGGATCACCTGGTCATCGTCTGTCCGGTGGGGTGAACCCACCGGTAGACTCCTACCTTTAGCCCCCTTCCGTTCCGTGCGCGGGAGGGGGCGACTTTTTGTTCCGCGGTTTTACCAAACCGCGGAACCGGTCGACGCTACGCGCCGTCCAGAACGACAATTTGTCATTCAAAAGGCAAGGCATGACCAAAAGGTCTATGCCTCGCCTTTTTCATGCCAACTTGTACGTTCTGGACGGCGCTCGCTGTCCGTCCTCTGCCTGCGGCGCTTTCCATTGTTGGTGCAGAGGGCGCTTTGCCTACTCTGGCGGGCTTTCGCTGGCTTATGCTCAACCTGCGACGTTTCCATTATTGATACAAAGGCCAGGTTTGTTTGAACCAAAAAGGGGAAGTTGCGGTGGAATAGTTCCTGTTTGGCCGTCTTGAGGGGTTAAACGGGAACTATTTCACCGCAACTTATCGATGGCGTGTTTGGTTGGTGCCAGTTGATTGCTTGGGCGTTGGGGAGGGTCTGCTCCGTTATAATCGCCTAGAACATTAATTGGAAACGGGACGGGAGCCATATATGCGCCAGGGTTTCGACAACGCGAAGTATATCGAGCTGCAGGCTGCTCATATTAAGGAGCGCATCTCGCAGTTTGGTGGCAAGCTCTATTTGGAGTTTGGCGGCAAGCTGTTTGATGACTATCATGCGAGCCGCGTGCTGCCGGGTTTTGAACCGGACAGCAAGTTCCGCATGCTCAAGAGCATCG
>CBCTTO010000050.1:0-10788 GCA_965149855.1 uncultured Collinsella sp. | reverse complement strand
GATTGGAATGCGGATAGTGGCTATGCCGCGGGCCTTGTGCTTGCCGATAAGCCCGATTGCACGGCGGTCCTCGCTGCTAACGACTGCATGGCAAACGGCGTGATGATGGCTCTATGTGACAAAGGGCTCAGCGTGCCCGACGACGTGTCCGTGATCGGCTTCGACGATGAGCTCTACAAGACGATTCCCAATTCGATTCTGACGTCGGTGAAGTTTCGCCACCGCGAACTGGGCATCCGTGCGCTTAACGAGGTCGTCGCAGGTCTGGAAGCCCCGAGCTCTAGAAGCCGTACGCTCGTCTCGGGTGTGTTGGTCGAGCGCGCGAGCGTGCGGGATTTGCGGGCGTAGACGTGCTCGGCCTGCTCGTCTAAGTCTGTAACAGGTGGGACCCGAAAACTCGGCTAGATGTTACAGATTGAGATGAACAGGAGGACGGGTGCGGTCTAAACAAAATGGCCCGCGCATCACACATCGATGCACGGGCCATTTATTGTCTGCGAGCGGCAGGTGGTGTCAGCGTCTTATGCCTCGAGGTTTTCCTCGATCCAGGCGACGGCACCCTTGGGATCCTTAGTGAGGTCGATGTACTGTTTGCCCTTGGGCGACAGCAGCGTGATGCCCAGGCGGTCGGTGTCGGCCTTCATCTCGTTGTAATAGGTGCGAACCTGCGGAGCCAGGACGATGACGTTGTACTGGTCCATGATGGCGTAGTGACTGCCGTAGGCACCGGCGTTGGCGGTAATGTCGATGCCCAGCTCGTCGGCGCCTTCCTTAAGCGCGTTGGCGAGCAGTGCAGAGGTGCCGGCGCCAGCGCACAGAACCAGAACCCTCAGATCCTTGCCCTTAAGGGCGGACGGAGCTGCGGAGGCCTCAGTGGCAGAAGCGGTCTCGACAACAGGAGCCTCAACGGCGGGGGCGTCAGCGGTCTTGACGGTCTTGGTCTCCTCGGCCTCTTCTTCGGCCAGGGTCTCGGCCTCCTGCTTGCACAGGACGTTGTCGTAGGCCTTGCAGAACGGGTAGTAGATCAAGAAGTCAACGACCAGCAGGACGACAACCAGGACCAGAGAGATCGGCTGGAAGTTGGTGTCGATGAAGGTGCCGATCGGTCCGGGGAGTGCCCACGGCATGGCATAGATAAAGCCGTTCATGCCCAAAAAGTCGATGAAGAACTTACCAATGAGGACGTTGGCCACGGGGGCAAACAGGAACGGGATCAGGAAGTACGGGTTGAGGATGATGGGCGCGGCGAACAGCAGCGGCTCGTTGACGGCGAACATCACGGGTACGACAGAGGCTTTGCCGACGGCCTTGAGCTGCTTGGAGCGCATAAAGAGCAGGAAGATGATCGGGACAATGAACGTGGCGCCGGTGCCGCCGAGTTCGCCGATGTAGTTACCGAAGTTCTCGGTCAGGGCGAGGGCGGGGTGACCGCCGGCCTGCAGCGTGGCGAGGTTGGTGGTGATGTTGCCAAACAGCGCGGCGTTGAGGGCAGGCTTAACGACCGAGGGGCCGTGGATGCCCATGAACCAGAACAGCGGGATCATGAACCAGATGAGGGCGAGGCCGGCGTAGGAATCGGCAGCGGCGAACAGCGGGCTCACCAGCGTGGAGATGACGTTGGCAAACGGGACGGCCAAGCAGGTGCGGCAGATAACGTCGATGACGGCGACAAACAGGATGGAGAAGCTGAAGGCGAAGATGTCGCGGAAGTTCTGGGCGATGGCGCCGGGGACTTCTTTGGGCAGCTTGATGGTGATGTCTCGCTTAATGCAGAAGGCATAGATGTTGACCGTGGCAAATGCGGCGACAAAGGAGCTCAGCAGGCCCTTGGTGCCCATGTTGTCGGTAAAGAACACCGAGACATCGGCGCCGTCGATCTTGGCACTCGTCTGGGTAACGGCCAAGATGAGCATAGCGCACATGGCGGCGACCATGGTGCTCGTGGCGTTGATGGCCTTGCCGGCAGGCATGCGGCGGTTCTTGGAGCCGGTCAGCGCGCTTGCGGTGGTGCCGGCGACCATGATGCCCACGACGCCCATCGTGAAGTTGTAAACCTTGTTGCAGAAGTTCACGACGTCGACGTTCCACCAGTCGGGCAGCGTAAAGCCGCCGACCGTGGCGACAACGCCCGGCAGGGTCGAAATAAGCAGGAAGACAGAAGAAGACAGGATGATGGGCATTGCTGCCAAAAAGCCGTCTTTAATGGCCTGAAGGTAGATGTTCTTAGAGACCTTGTCGAAGTACGGCTGACCTTTCTCCAAGAACTTAACGATCGATTCCATAGTTCACGCTCCTCTTTGCATGAAATCTTAATGGCATGGACGTTGAAAACCTATATGGTCTCCCGCTTGCTAAAAGCCCGGGTGCAGGCGGGGTCGGTCCCAGGGGGAGAGAGGGGAGCGGCTGGGTTTGTATCGCATGGGGCCGCTCCCCCTCGGGGGAAAGCGAGGCGATGCGCTACTGCGCGTCCGCCATAGTGTCGGCGAGCTCCTTGTACCAGAGTGCCGACTGCTTGATGTAGCGTTTTTGCGTGTCGAAGTCGATGTAGAACAGGCCGTAGCGCTTGTTATAGCCATTGGCCCACGAGAACTGGTCCTGCAGGCTCCAGATAAAGTAGCCCTGGACGTCGACGCCCTCGGCACGCGCCTGGAGCACCTTCTCCATGTGCTGGTCGACAAAGTCGATGCGCTCGGGATCGGCGACGATGCCGTTTGCGTCGGGCTCGGGGTCCTTGTGGCCCAGGCCGTTTTCGGTGATATAGATGACGGGGAGGTTGGGATAGGTGGCGCTGATGTGCTTGAGCGTGTCGTAGAGGCCTTGCGGGTAGATGAGCCAATCCCAGTCGGTGGTGGGGATACCCGGCATATCGACCTGCTGCCCGACGCCCTTAAACTTAAAGCACGAGGTGCCCTTGTCTCCGGTGCCGTTAAAGCTGTTGGTGGACTCGCCATCGTAGGCGGCGATAAACGCCGACTGATAGTAGTTGAGGCCGAACATATCGTTGCGGGGCGCCGCCTTGGCGAGCTCCTCCATGTCGCTGTCCTCAACCGTAAGTGTGGCGTTGTTGGCACGCAGAATCTCGTTGATGAGTGAGAGGGTGCGCGCGGAGTAGTGACCCAGGAAGGCGCCGTCCATGATGAAGTCGGTGTAGAAGGCGTTGTACAGGTCGGCGGCGTGCTGGTCGGCGGGCGAGTCGGTGGCAGGATATGCCGGCGTCAGGACGTTGACCATGCCAATGCGTCCGCCCAGGTGCTCGGTCTCGTCAAGATCCTTATACAGGTTGACGGCGCGGGCGTGGGCAACGAGCTCGTTGTGCTGGCTCTGGATGCCGCTCGTCACATCAAAGTGATGGTTGGGCGGGAAGTTGCCTTGGATGTATTGGGAGTGCGAGAGGCTGATGAGCTCGTTGATGGTGAACCAATTCTTGACCTCGCGGAACTCGCGGAAGCAGAACTCGGCATAGCGCACATAGGCGTCGACGGTCTTGCGGTTGAGCCAGTCGCCCTGGTTGAACAGGGCGGCGGGGGAGTCAAAGTGATGCAGGGACACATAGGGCTCGACGCCATACTTTTTGCAGCAGGCGAACAGCTCGTGGTAGTGCTTAACGCCCTCGGCGAGGGGTTCGGCATCGTCGCCGTTGGGGAAGATGCGGGTCCAGGCGATGGACACACGGATGGCGTTGAGTCCATGCTCGGCAGAAAGGCGGATATCCTCCTCGTAGCGGTTGTAGAAATCACTGGCCGGGTCGGGCAAAAAGCGACCCTGGGCGACAAGGTAATCGTCCCACATGGTCTTACCCTTGCCTGCCACCTTCGTGGAACCTTCCGTTTGGTACGCGGCGGTTGCGGCGCCCCAAACAAAGCCCTTCGGCAGCTGCTGTACGCGGTTTAGCAAAGACATATGCATACACCCTCTCGTCTCGCTGTTCGATATTGTGCGTTTGCGCTCAGGAGGCTCCCTGGTTAGCGTTCAGCGGTGAAAAAGCCCGATAAACACTATCTTAAAATGATTAGAACCAAAATGAGCACGTGAACATTTGACAATGAGCACGTTAACATCCGGCTGGGATGTATAGAAACAAAACAACTTCAAACAGCCGCGAACGGTTGTATTTGTTCGGTAAGCGGTTTTGATTGACAGAAGTTTTCATGTTGTGGTATATGGCTCGGGTATCATGAGCACGTTATCAATGTATGTACGATGCGCCATGGGCGCGGGGAATAGTTGGGAAGCAGGTTAGCGTGGAAGGCATGGCTCAGCAGACAAGGAATGGTCATTCGGCGAGCGCGGCAGAGGTTGCGGCGCTCGCTGGCGTGAGCCGCCAGACTGTGTCTCGCGTGGTCAACGGTATGCCCAACGTGACGGAAAAGACGCGCAAGCGTGTGCTGGCCGCCATGGAAGAGCTGGGCTTTCGTCCCAATTTTGCTGGAGCGGCGTTGCGCGGCGGGTCGTATCGTTCTATTGGCCTGTGCATGTACAACATCACACGTGTCGGTAACCTGGCGACGCTCGAGGGTATCATGCAAGCGGCGCGCGAGCACGATTTTGCCGTCACTATGATCGAGATGGGCGGCGACAAGCCCTATACACTTGCCGATGCCTCGCGCCGCATGGTCGAGCGACCCGTCGACGGCATGATTCTCAACATGAACCGCATGGCTCCCGATTTTGAGGAGTTTGTTCCCCAGCCGGGAGTGCGAACGGTCATCCTGTCCATGTATGCGCATCCGCGCTGCACGACGATCGACTCCGACCAGTATGGTTCGTGCGAGCTGTTGACCAATTATCTGCTGGAACATGGTCACTCGAATATGCGGTTTGTGGCGGGTCCGGAAAACTCGATTTCCTCGCGTTTTCGTGAGGCCGGTTGGCGCGATACGCTGGGTCGTGCTCATGTCGATGCCGCTCCGATGCTGCGTGGCGATTGGAGTGCGGACAGTGGGTACGCCATGGGCGAGCGGATTGCGGCCGAGGTGCTTGCCGGCGGGTCGCAGGCGCCGACTGCCGTGCTTGCGGCAAATGACCAGATGGCGCTGGGCGTTATCGCCGCGCTCGAGAACGCGGGCCTGTCCGTGCCCGACGACGTGAGCGTGGTTGGTATCGACGACGCACTCGAGGGACTTGTTCCTCACAATCGACTGACGACGCTGCGATTTGATTTGCGCGGTGTCGGTAAGCTTGCGTTTGAGGCGGCGATTGGAGAGAGCTCGTCTATCGAGGCGATTCATGTGCCGAGTACGCTGGTCGAACGCTCGACTGTTAGGGACATACGGGGTTAGGTCCTACTCCGTTTGTCTCGATTTGTAACAGGTAGACGGTCAAAAGCGGGCTACGTGTTACAGATTTAGATTCTTCGGAAAGAGCAATCCTGTTCGTCTCAATCTGTAACAGCTAGGACCAAAAAACTCGGCTAGATGTTACAGATCGAGACAAACGGCTCCCGACCAGCCAAAAAACAAAAAGACCGGGGGCGGCGCGCCGTGTGACGTGCCGCCCCCGGCTGAGAAATGGGGACAGGTTATGTGGGCGGGTAACCCCGCAAGCCGCTAGTCCAGACGACGGGTCTGCGCTACGTGCTTGTACCAGTAGGCGCTTGCCTTGGGCGTGCGCTTCTGGGTTTCAAAGTCAACGTAGAAGAAGCCATAGCGCTTGTTGTATCCGTTGGTCCAGGAGAACTGGTCCTGCAGGCTCCACAGGAAGTAGCCGCCCACGTTGACGCCCACCTCCATGGCCTTGAGCAACCAGCGCAGGTGCTGCTCGATGTAGTCGATGCGCGGCTGGTCGTCCACAAAACCGTCCTTGTAGGGGTCCTTGTAGCCCATGCCGTTTTCGGTAATGAAGATCTGCTTGTAGTTGGGGTAGCGCTGCTTAATGTAGACGAGCAGATCGAACAGGCCCTCGGGATAGATGATCCAGTCCCAGTCGGTGGTGGGGATGCCAGGCTTGTTCACATGCTCGCCAATACCCTTGACGCGCCAGCGGCCAGTGCCCTTCTCGCCCGTACCGTTGTGGTGCAGGTCGTTCTCGCCATCGTAAGCCTTCAAGAAACGGCACTGGTAGTTGTTAACGCCCAGGTAGTCGTTGTAAAGCGCGGCTTCGCGCATAATCTCGAGGTCCTCGTCCAAAATCTCGATGGTGCCGCCCGAGACGGCAGCCAGGCGGTTGGCGCACTCGAGGGTGTCGGGCGCGTAGTCGCCGCGGAAGGTGGCGTCGAGCAAAAACTGGTTTTGCAGCACGTGCTCGTTGTTGGCGGCCTTGATGTCGGCGGGATCGTTCTCGTTGAGCGGGTACTTAAACTCCAGCGACTGGATGACGCCGATCTTGCCCTTAAAACCGCCGTTGTGGAAGGCCAGTACGGCCTTGGCGTGGGCGAGCATCATGTTGTGCTCGCACTGGAAAGCCTCGGCCAGATGCGCCTTGACGCCGCCGGGGAAGGTGCCCTCGATGTAGGTGTTGGAGGCATCGGCCCAAATCTCGTTAAAGGTGAACCAATAGGTCACCTGGTCGGCGTACTCCTTAAAGCAGAAGGTGGCAAAGTCCACAAAGGCGTCGATGGTCTCGCGGTTGAGGAAGTCGCCCTTCTCAAAGAGGGGAAGCGGCGTGTCAAAGTGATGCAGCGTGACAAACGGCTCAACGTGATGCTTGTGACATTCGGCGAAAAGGTCGTGATAGAACTGGACGCCCTCGGGGTTAATCTCACCGGTGCCGTTGGGGAAGATGCGGCTCCAGGCAATGGAGAGGCGGATGCCGTTGATGCCAAACTCCTCGCACAGCTCCAGGTCGACGGGGTACTGGTTGTAGAAGTCCGAAGCGGGATCGGGGGAAAAGCGCCCCTGGGCCTCCAGGAAGTCGTCCCAGGCGACCTTGCCCTTACCGTGAGTGCGGGTCTCGCCCTCTACTTGGTAGGCAGCGGTGGCGCCGCCAAAGACAAAGTCCTCGGGAAACTGCGCAGGCGGATTGGTGACGCTAGCAGGGTTAACGGACATGATGATCCAATCGTCTAAATCGAAGGGCCAGCCGGTCTTGGATGGTCGGCTGGCCCTGGGCGTTACTTACTTCGAGAGTTGCTCGCTTACGAAGGCGAGAGACTTGTCGCCGTTCTGGGAGAGCTCGATGTACTGCTTACCGCGGCAGGCGACGCACTTGTTGCCTACGCGCTCGCAGTCTTTCTGCAGGTCGGCCAGGTAGCTGGCGGCCTGCGGGGCCAGGACGACCAGATCGAAGTCGGGGAGCATGTCCACGTGGTTGCCATAGGCCTCGGCAGCGGTCTCAAGATTGATGCCGCGCTCCTTGGCAGCCTTGGCCAGCGCGTTGGCGAGCAGGCCCGAGGTGCCGCCACCCTGGCAGAGCACGAGCACGCGCTTGCCGTTGAGGTCGCTAGTGGCCGTAGCCTCGGTGGCGGGTGCTGCGGAAGCGGCGGGGGCGTCGGCCTTCACGGCCTCGGCAGCAGCGCCGGCGGCAACGCTCTTGGCGTCGGCCTTGCCCTGGAAGGCATCGTTGAGCTTGGCGGCCTTCTCGGCGTTCTTGGCGGCGAGCTCCTCCTGGGAGATCTCGGCCTCCTCGGCGCACTTCTGGGCGTCGTAGGCACGGAAGAACGGATAGTACAGAACAAAAGTCGACGACCAGGATAAGGGCGAGCATCACAAAGGCGAGCGGCTGGAAGCCCAGGCCCATGATGGTGCCGATGGGGCCGGGGACGGTCCAAGGCAGGGTGTACATAAAGCCGTTCATGCCCAAGAAGTCGATAAAGATCTTGAGGATCCAGATGTTGGCGATCGGGGCAAAGACAAACGGGACAAAGAAGACGGGGTTGAGCACGATGGGCGCGGCGAACAGCAGCGGCTCGTTGACGGCAAAGCAGACGGGGACGATGGCGGCCTTACCGACGGCGCGCATCTCCTGGGACTTGGCCAGGAAGCAGAACATAAAGACCAAGACGAGCGTGGCGCCGGTGCCGCCCATGCAGACGACGAAGTACTGGGCACCCTGGGTCAGGACAGCGGAAGCGTGCTCGCCGGCCTGGAATGCAGCCAGGTTGTCGGTCATGTTGGCAACGAGGGCGGCGGCGATGGCGGGCTCGACGATCGAGGGGCCGTGGACGCCGACGAACCAGAACAGGCTCATGGCGCCGTAGATCACAGCGAGACCGATATAGCCGTCGGCAGCGGTGAACAGGGGCTGGAACACCTGGATGACGCCCTGGGCAAAGCAGAAGCCAAAGGCAGCGCGGAAGACGATGTCAAAGACCCAAAAGACGGTGATGCAGACAGAGAAGGGGATGATGTCCTTAAAGGTCTGCGAGATGTTGGGCGGAACCTGCTCGGGCATCTTGACGGTGATGTTGCGCTTAATGAAGAACTTGTAGATGATGCCGGTCGCAAACGCAGCGATAAAGGCGGTCAGCAGGCCTTTGGAACCAAGGTAGGTGGTGTTGAAGCCGCTGGCAGCGTCCGTGGCGATCGTGTCGCTCGAAAGGAGCAAGAAGCCGATGATGGCCGCGCACATGCACGAGATGAAGTTGATCTGGTTGTTCTTGGGCAGATCGCGGTTCTGAGCGTCGGCGAAGTGCTTGGCCGTGGTGGCAGCGCAGGCGATGGCCAGGATACCCATGGAGTAGTTGTAGCATTTCCACAGGGCGTTGTTGATGTCATCGGGCCAGTAGAAACCCCAGATGTTGGGGACCGAGGCTACCAGGCAGAAGATGGACGAGAAGATGATGATGGGGATGACGGAGATAAAGCCGTCGCGGATCGCCTTGAGGTACTTGTTGCGGGCGATCGCGTTGAAAAAGGGCTGGCCCTTTTCGATGATGGCGATGAGTTGCTCCATGCAATGCTCCTAAGAGTCGGTGGGTTAGCAACGATGGTAGCTTTTGGCGTTCAGTTGCCAAAATGTTGACGTTGCCATTTTGCGACACAAAAAAAGACGCGAACCGGTGGTTCCTGTGCCTGCGAACCGTCGATTCCTTATGCGTAAACGTTTGAGCCGCCCGGTGGCTCTGTGTTTGCGCAATGGCAACGTTAACATTTGGGCGCCAAAAGCCGTTTGGGGAAGCAAAAATGTCGGTGAACGGTAGGTTTTGGGTGGTGAGCGTATGGTGGGGGAGGCGTTGGATATACTTGAAGACGTTAAAAATGACTGCGTAGGGTGCCACCAATGGCATCGTCGACATAGAAAGATCGACCTATGGCCGCTGTTAAAAAATCGGTTTCCGTTAAGGATGTGGCGCGTCTCGCGGGCGTCTCGGAGCAGACAGTCTCGCGCACCGTTCACGATTCGCCCAGCGTGCGCCCCGAGACCAAGGAGCGCGTGCGTGCCGCCATGCGCGAGCTGGGGTATCGCCCCAATTTTGCCGGTCGATCGCTGCGTCGCGGTAAGTTTAAGACCGTCGGCGTCGCCATGTTCAATATTACCGGCACCGGCAACCTCGACCGTATGGAGGGCTTTGCCGCCGCCGCCGATAAGCACGGCTATGCCATCACTCTCACTAAAGTAGACGGGCATCCGTATACCCTCGAGGGCGCATCGTCGCGCATGAGCGCACTGCCGGTGGACGGCATGGTTGTGATTATGAACCGCATGCCGGCGGACTTTGGCACCTTTGAGCCGCTGCCCGGTATGCAGACGGTGCTCGTTACCATGCTGGAGCACCCGCTCTGTTCAACGGTCGATAACGACCAGTTCGATTGCTCGCGCCAAGTGGTCGAGTACTTGCTGGGGCAGGGGCACAAGACCGTGCACTTTATCTCGTGTCCCGAGCGCTCGCTTTCGGGCATGCGGCGCGAGGAAGGCTGGCGCGAGACATTGCGTGCGCATGGCATCGAGCCACCGCAGCTCGTGCGCGGCGACTGGACAGCGCAGAGTGGATATGCTGCCGGTCAGGCTCTGGCGGACGATCCGACCTGTACGGCCATTTATGCCTCCAACGATGCAATGGCCTACGGCTGCATTCGCGGACTCGAGTCGCGCGGAAAGCGCGTGCCCGAGGACGTGAGCGTGGTGGGTGTTGACGATAGTCTGGGCGATATCGTGCCCGATCGTCGCCTGACCACGGTGCGCTTTGACAACAAGCGCGTCGGCATGTGGGCGGTCGACAAGATTGCCGGCGCCGAGGGCGTTGCACTCGGTGTGGAGCACATGCTGTTTCCGGGCGTGCTCGTCGAGGGCGATACGGTGCGCGATGTACGCTAGGGCGCGGGTCTGTTTGGGTTGCCGCTAATTGTGTTCGATATTGTTCAGATTGGTTTAAAAACCGTTCACGGGCGAATAGTGACCGTTCATAGCTCAAAATTACGTTTTGCGCTGTTCTTTTTTGTTTGAATGTTATTGTTTCTGTCATACACAACGCAGCGCGTATGCCCGGACGCGATGCTCTCCATTGGTTCATATGTGAAAGGAACGCAATATGGCAACCAAAGAAGAAATCTCGATGGTTGGATTCGAGATTGTCGCATACGCAGGTGACGCCCAGACCGATCTGCTTGCAGCGCTCGATGCTGCTCGCGAGGGTGACTTTGAGAAGGCCGAACAGCTGCACAAGGATGCCAGCGATGCACTTATCGGCGCCCACGACACGCAGACCAAGCTGCTTTCGCAGGAGGCCGGCGGTGGCGAGATGGAGATGACCTTCATCATGGCTCACGCTCAGGACACTCTCATGACCACTATGATCCTGGAGAAGCAGGCCCGCTTTACCATCGATGCCTACAAGCGCATCGCTGAGCTCGAGGCCAAGCTCGCCTAACGAGCCCTCACAACCAAGTCCCCTTCCATAAGCCCTGCCGCTAT
>CBCTTO010000049.1:0-10842 GCA_965149855.1 uncultured Collinsella sp. | reverse complement strand
AAAGGGAAGAGGCGGGGTATGCCCCGCCTCTTACACCACATCTCTGCGCGCTACCTATTATTTCTCGTTAGGAGTCCATTTTATTGTACATTTGGGGAGATACGTTAGTTCATCCGACGCGCCGAGACGCCTAAGAGACCCGAAAAAGCCGAATTGCGCTGCTACTAAAAAGGTAACAGTACTCATTTTTGATGTTTTTTGACCACAGCTATTTGCAGACCCCCTATAGGGCGATGCCAACGAGGGCTTCGGCGGCCGTTTTGATCAAGACTGTCCCCAGCGACTAGTCATTTAAGAACGTCCCCAATGACTAGGTGTGGTTGCTGCCAAGGAGTGTCCCGGGGTGCCGGCATAAAAGGAGCGTCCCTAACTGCCAGATTTAGGCTGTTAGATCGAGTTCGTAGAGGAAGCTTTCGCGCGGCATGTCGTGGCGGCGCTCTTCGCGGTTGGCGCGGTGCGTGGCCGTGCGCTTAAAGCCGTGCAGCTCGTAGAACTTCCACGAGCAGTTGGAGTCGGTGTACAGGTGCGCCCTCGTCGCTCCAAGCGAGGACAGGTGCGAGACCGCGGCATCGAGCAGAACCGTGCCAACGCCCAGGCCATGGACATCGTGATCCACGGCAAGCAGCGTGACCTCGTTGTCGTGCGGCAACGGGCTGCTCTCGAGCAGGCGGTTGTTGGTTCGGATGGTTGCGCGCACAAACGAGAGATACTCGGCGCAGGCATCAGGCTCCAGCTCACGCATCTGCGATAGCAGCGCGCGTTCGGTATCCATCCAATGCTCGTTGATAGTGACGCCGGAGTTCTGTCCTGCGCGTGCAAGCGCAATGCCGCGCGCCTCGCCGTCAATCACCGCAACCTGCGAAAACGTCGATGACGAAAGGCAATAGGCGAGGTCGCACGCGGCCTCGAGGCGGTTGTACTCATCGTTATCCGAATTATTATGCCAAAGCTGCTGCAGAATCAGCGCGATGGCGTCGAAGTCTTCGGTATCAAACGGTCGGTAGAGAACCCGCGAGACCATGGTGCCTCTTTCTTTTGCGGATGCATATCGAGCACAGTTCTACCACGCCATTGGCATCAAATTATGGTGCCCCTGTGTTCCATGAACTCACCGTGCCCAGCGCCGTGCCCATCCCCTCCGCTCGCAAACTTTTTCTGCACATGCGCCCGTTGCGGGGTGCATCGATGCGCTCGATGCGCTACATTGAATCAGTATTTTCAATGCCGCTGCGCGAGCGCTGCAGATCGACGTATCACCGACTCACAGAGCACGGCGGCGTACCAGACAGGAGGACTGCATGGGATCTGATGTGAAGATCGCACGCGCGTTGATCTCGGTTACCGATAAGACGGGCGTCGTCGATTTCGCACGGACGCTGGTTGACGACTTTGGCGTCGAGATCATCTCTACGGGCGGCACGGCTCGTGCCATCGAGGACGCGGGCGTTCCCGTAACCCCCATCGAGGAGTTCACGGGCTATCCCGAGATGATGGACGGCCGCGTTAAGACCCTGCATCCCAAGGTTCACGGCGCGCTGCTGGCCCGCCGCGATTCCGAGCAGCACATGCAGGAGGCCGCTCAGCACGGCATTAAGCTGATCGACCTGGTCGTCGTCAACCTGTACGAGTTCGAGAAGACCGTCGCCAACCCCGAGGTCACCTTCGCGGATGCCATCGAGCACATCGACATCGGTGGCCCCTCCATGCTGCGCTCTGCCGCCAAGAACGCCACAAGCGTTACCGTCATTTCCGACCCTGCCGACTATGATGCCGTCCTGGCCGAGATGCACGAGACCGGTGGCTGCACCACGCTTTCCACCCGTCGTCGCCTGCAGGTGAAGGTCTACCAGACCACCGCCGCCTACGACACGGCTATCTCCCGTTGGCTTGCCGCCCAGGCAAGCGACGTGGCGGATACCTCTGCCAAGCTCGAGATCTCGTTGGAGAAGGTCGACGACCTGCGCTATGGCGAGAATCCTCAGCAGAAGGCTACGGTCTACCGCTTTGCCGAGGGCTGCGAGAACACCGCGAGCTCGCAGTTCCCGCTCGTTGGCTCCGAGCAGATCCAGGGCAAGCCGCTCAGCTACAACAACTATCTGGATGCCGATGCCGCTTGGAACCTGGTCCGCGAGTTCGACGAGCCGGCCTGCGTGATCCTCAAGCACCAGAACCCCTGCGGTTCCGCCGTTGCCGAGGACATCACGGCTGCCTACGACCGAGCTTTTGCCTGCGATCCCAAGAGTGCCTTTGGCGGCATCATCGCCTGCAACCGCGAGGTTCCCTATGAGCTGGTCGAACACTTTGCCGATCAGAACAAGCAGTTCGTCGAGGTCATCATCGCCCCGAGCTACACTGCCGAGGCGCTCGAGCGCATGGCCAAGCGCCCCAACCTGCGCGTGCTGGCCACCGGCGGCGTGGACCACGGCGCCCAGGTGGAGCTGCGCTCCATCGACGGCGGCATGCTGGTGCAGGAAGTCGACCACGTGACCGAGGATCCCGCGACCTTTACGTTCCCCACCGACCGCAAGCCCACCGACGCCGAGATGGCCGAGCTCGAGTTTGCCTGGAAGGTCTGCAAGGGCGTTAAGTCCAACGCCATCCTGGTTTCCAAGGGCAAGGCCGGCATTGGCATGGGTCCGGGTCAGCCTAACCGCGTTGACTCTGCGCTGCTTGCCTGCGAGCGCGCCGAGGACTTCTGCGAGCGCGAGGGCGTGGAGAAGGGCGGCTTTGCCTGTGCAAGCGACGCGTTCTTCCCGTTCCGCGACAATGTCGACGTGCTTGCTGCACACGGCGTGACCTGCATCATCCAGCCCGGCGGCTCCAAGCGCGACGACGAGAGCATTCAGGCTTGCAACGAGCATGGTATTGCGATGGTCTTTACCGGCGCCAGGCATTTCCGCCACTAAGTTCCGCCCTGGGACAAAATAATCTCTGCAAAAGACGGTCGCTCCGTTTGGAGGGCCGTCTTTTTGGTATAAGAGGACGGAATGACTAACACGAAAGGTACAACCATGCCCCAGATTGATGATGCCGAGCTGTTTGGCAATGCCGAGGATCAGCGTGCGTACGAGGACTTTTGCGCCAATCAGGAGGCGGTCGAGAAGTTTACGCTCGACAAGCCCGCGCTTGTCTGCCGTTGGCGCATGTCCAATAAAAAGGTGCCCATGCTCAACCGCCACATTCGCGCACTGTCCGAGCGCTTGGTGCAGGGCGAGCCGCTTACCCATAACATGCTCAGCTGGGCCAAGCAGCACGTTGAGTGGTCGCTTGCCGAGGGCGATTACACCGCACGCGACGGCGTGCTCATGCTGGTGATCGACGTTAACGGCAACGCCGCCATGACGGTGGGGGAGTACGAGCCGCTCGCCGATACGTCGGCCAAGGCGCTGCGTGCCCGCTCCGCCGAGGCCCGCTCCGAGGCCGACGAGACCGGCGTGGCGCCCGAGCTGCTCGCCGCCGTCGATAACGGCGAGCTTGCCTTTGTGGCGCCAGCGGACGAGTGCCTGTGCGGCACGGCGACGCTCATTGAGCAGCTGGCCCAGACCAAGGGCATTCCGGTCGCGCGCGTAGATATTCCCGCACAGCTCAAGGGCGCCTTGTTCCTGGTGAGCGACGAGCACGGTGTGGTCCCCGCAACCGAGACGGACGCCGCCGAGGCCGACGCCGCTACGGTCGCCTTCTTCGCCGAAGGCTACGAAAAGCTCCGCGCCCGCCGCTCCTAACCTCAAGGCGGGGTGGGCTTACTGAAGCGAGCGAGCGCGTTCGATGGCGTAGGCGAGCGACAGCTGCTCCATCTCCGGGGCGCATTTGTAGCTCAGTCCGGTGAGAGCTGTCACCTTATCGAGGCGATATCGAATCGTGTTCGGGTGCTGGCTAGTCTGCTTGGCGGTTCGCTCGATACGTCGGTCGTTCTCAATGAATGCGGCGAGCGTGGATTCCAGCTCGCTGCCATGCTCACTGTCGTGCTCGCGTATCGGCGAGAGGATCGCCTCCGAGAACGATCGCATCTCCGTGGTTTCCACAAAAGGCATCACGGTTCTCAGGATGCCGAGCTGCGTATAGCGCACGGGACCCTCGGCTCGTTGACAAGATAGGCGCTGTGCGTAAATCGCCTGCGAGATCGCCTGCGCCACCGCCTCGTCTCCAAACAGAATATCGCTGATGCCGAGCCCCTCCGCTCCGCCATCGATGCCGCTAGCCTCGATGAGCTCCGTGAGTGCCTGCACGATTCGCTCCACATCGAGCGTCTGCTCCGAGTCGCTTGTCGCTACGAATAATAAACCTCCGTCATAGGGTGCCAGCATGTTGTGGCATCCGGCGAGGGTCGATTTTGCACAGAGACGTTCGATTTGCAAAAACGTACGCGGGTCGAGGGGCTCTGCAAACGATGCGAACAGGGCGACCGCTTCGTCCAGAAATGACGGGTTGAGGCCTCGAATGCGTCGGCAGATGGACTCGGGCGATACGTCTGTCCTCAGGGCATCGATCTCGCGCTGTGCGAAGTCGATGGACGCGAGCTGCTCGATATGCCGTTTGACCTCATAGATGACGCTGTCAAAGAACAGTGAGTCGTCGGTCGTGAGAAAGACCGGGTAGTGCCGCGCGTTGGCGTAGCGGATGGCTTGGTCGGGAATCGGGATGTGCAGGACGTTTTTGATGATGAGACCGCTCGTTCCCTTGGCGACGAGGTATTTCACGGCTTCAGTGATGAGGTATGGGTCGTCCTTCGCATAGAGGAAGGTGCTGAGGACGATTTCGTCTGAGCTGAAGTTGGCGCGCTGGTACTTGTTCTTGAGGCCGGGCATGAGTTCATAATCGAGGATCCCGACGCCAGAGACGGCACACGAGACGCCATCGCTGCCAGCGATTAGGCGGACCGACCCCTCATATTCCCGCGAGAAGTCCGAGATGGTGTATAGCATCAACATCACCTTGTAAATTACTACAATAAGTACAGGTATAAATAGGATAATCGCACATCCGTATGCCTTTGATGCGAGAAATAGTTCAAATATCTGCTGATAGAACGAAAAATCAGATTGAGAATCGTTGTAGATTCCAACAAGAAATGATCCTTGGCGGCATCGTTACTAAACCGTACAGTGAAGCAACGTAAAGCTTTCGCTGAGAGGAGCGATGATGGGGCAGATGGTGGTGCTTTCGGCCGAGGAAGTTTCCAAGGTACTGACGATCGAGGATGCAATCGCTGCCGTGGAGGAGGCATATCGCCAGAAGGCAACGGGCAAGGGTGTTGCGTGGCCGATGGTATATGAGCAGTTCGAACCCGGCGTGGCCGATATGGATATCCGCTCGGGTGAGTTGGCGGGAAGCGGCCTCTTCGGTCTCAAGCTCACTGCTTGGTTCTCTCAGAATCCCAAAAAGGGGCTGCCCGAGATCTTTGGCACCACGCTGCTGTGCGACAACGCGACGGGAGAGCCGTTGGCGCTGCTCAATGCCTCCGCCGTCACTGGACTTCGCACCGGTGCCGCCGCTGCGCTCGGTGCCAAGTGGCTGGCTCGGGCGGATGCGTCCAAACTGCTTGTTGCGGGTGCCGGCCATATGAGCACCTATATGGTGGCGGGCGTGCTCGCCGCCTGTCCCAAAGTGAGCGAGGTCAAGGTGTGGGAGCCGGTTTCCGATGCCGCGCCCGAGGCTCGCGTCGAGCGCATGCGAGACGAGGTCGCCCATATCTTGGGCGCCTGCGAGCATGCTCGCGAGGCATCCACCTATTCCATCGAGGCGACGGCCGACGGCCAGGGTGCCGCGGCGGAGGCCGACATCATCGTGACGATCACGCCGGCGACCAAGCCCATCATCCCCGATGCATGGGTGCGCCCCGGTACGCATGTCTCCTGCGTCGGTGCCGACATGCCCGGCAAGCAGGAGCTCGCCTCGGCGCTTGTCACCCGTGCCGCTGTTTACGTCGACGACCGCGAGCAATCGGTCGCGTCCGGTGAGCTGGAGATTCCGGTTGCCGAGGGTACCATCACGCCCGAGGACATCAGAGCGGAGCTCGGCGAAGTCATCGCTGGCACGGCTACGGGGCGTTCGGATGACGAGCAAGTGACGGTGTTCGATACGTCGGGCATCGCCGTTCAGGACCTTTCGGCATCGAAAATCGCCTACGACCGCGCCGTCGAGGCGGGGCTGGGCACCGTGGTGGAACTGTAAGAAAGTCAAGGAAAGGAAACGACAGTGCAGATCAAGGATTTCGCCGTCGAGCAGTGGATGAACGAGTGGGAGACCAAGTGCACCCACAACGTTGCAGAGACGTGCGTCTACTCCCTCACGCTCGACCAGCTGTTCGAGCTTACGAATACCGACAAGAAGGCGTGGCTCGATAACCTGTGCTCGCGCCGATTCACCTACGGAGACATCGAGGGACAGCCCGGCTTCCTCGAGGGGGTCGCGCGTCTCTATAAGACGGTCGAACCCGGGCATATCGTGCCCACGCACGGCGCGACTGGTGCCAACTCCCTGGTTATTTCCACGCTCGTCGAACCGGGCGATCACGTAGTCTCCGTCAAGCCTACCTACCAGCAGCTTTACTCGATTCCCGAGATGTGCGGTGCAAAGGTCGATATCCTTCAGCTCGACCGCAAGAACGGCTATCACGTCGACGTCGACGCGCTCGATACCCTGGTGACCGACGATACCAAGCTCATCTGCATCAATAACCCGGACAACCCCACGGGCGCCCTGCTCGACACCGATACGCTCAAGGCGATTGTCGAGGTTGCACGCAAACACGACGCGTGGGTGCTCTGCGACGAGGTCTATCGTCTGCTTACTCAGACGGATGAGTACTCCGAGTCCGTGATCGACCTGTACGACAAGGCCGTCGTCACCGCATCCATGTCCAAGGTCTGGTCGTTCGCCGGCCTGCGTCTGGGCTGGGCGGTCACCAAGAGCCCGGAGCTCCGTCGCGCGCTGCTCTCGCATCGCGACTACAACCTGATTTCCGCCGGCATATTCAGCGAGTCGGTGGCGGAGCTGATTCTGGGCAACGCTTCCGTGATCCTTGAGCGCAGCCGTCGCATCGTCCGTCAGAACCTTGCTGTTCTGGAGAAGTGGGTCGAGAGCGAGCCGCACCTGTCGTTCGTCAAGCCCGAGGCGGGTACCACTGCGCTCGTGTATTACGACTACGACATCGACTCCAGGACGTTCTGCATCGACATGATTAAGAAGTCCGGCGCGCTCGTCACCCCGGGCGATTGCTTCGAGGAGCCCAAGAGCATGCGCATCGGCTATGCATACTCCGATAACACCGACGACCTGCAGAAGGGCCTGGATGCCATCTCTGCATACATGCGTACGCTCGAGTAGAGGCTCGAGGTCGAAGTGATGGGGCCGATCGGTTTAGGACCGGTCGGCCCCTATTTTCTCTTAAGGCTATCGAACACTTTTGTCATATTAGGTGCCCACGGGGTCGTATCGTTGCGACGCCGTGGGCATAATGGTGTGGAAGGTGCAAGTTACGCGAAATGGGAGGACACATGGCGCTGATCTATATCGTTGAGGACGACGAGCCCATTCGTCGCGAGCTTGCCGACATCCTTGCCCGTGCCGGTTTTGAGGTCGAGGCCTGCGAATCGTTCGAGCATGTTTCGCGCGATATTCTCGCCGCCGCGCCCGACCTGGTGCTGCTCGACCTGACGCTTCCCGTCAAGGACGGCCAGCATATCTGCCATGAGGTTCGCCGCGAATCCGAGGTTCCCATCATCGTCCTCACGTCGCGCACGACCGAGATCGACGAGGTCATGGCCATGACGCTCGGTGCGGACGACTTTGTTCCCAAGCCCTATAGCGCCCGTGTGCTCGTGGCGCGCATCAATGCCTTGCTGCGTCGCACCGCGGCGGCGGGCGAGCGCAGCACGCTCGTACACAAGGGACTGGAGCTCGACCTTGCACGCTCCATGGTCACCAACACGCTAACCGGCACCAGTACCGAGCTCACCAAAAACGAGCTGCGTATCCTCTCGCTGCTTCTGAGCCGCGCGGGCAAGATCGTTTCGCGTTCGGCCATCATGCAGGACCTGTGGGACTCCGACGCCTTCGTGGACGACAATACGCTCACCGTTAACATCAACCGCCTGCGCACCACGCTCGAAAAAATCGGCATCAAGGGGTATTTGACCACGCACCGCGGCCAGGGCTATTCGGTCTAGGGGCCGGCTATGTCGTTTGCCAAGTTCTTTAAAGACGCGCTGCTTCCCGTCGCCGTGTGGACGTGCGGCGTGCTGCTGAGCTGCTTTGTGCTGACGGTCGCCGGCGCACCCGTTTCTATCGTGGTCGTGGCGGTCGGCGTGTCCTATATCTTTGGTATGCTCGGCATCGTGATCGAATACGCGCGCCGTCGTCGTTTTCTGCGCCAGCTGGAGCGTGCGGCCGAGGAGCTCGAGAGTCCCGCATGGGTGCAGGAGATGGTGCAATGCCCGACCTATGCCGAGGGCGAGCTCGAATACGAGGTCTTGCGCCGGGTGGGCAAAGCCGCCTGCGACGAGGTTGCCGAAGGCAGGCGTCAGACCGATGACTATCGCGACTATATCGAGAGCTGGGTCCACGAGGCCAAGCTGCCCCTGGCGGCGGCTCACCTGATTTTGGAAAACCTGGACAGCAGCGAAGACGACCTGTCGCGCGTGGACGACCTGGCACGCGAACTTGCCCGCGTGGAGCGCTATATCGACCAGGCGCTGTACTACGCGCGCTCGGAAGTCGTGGAGCGCGACTACCTGATTCGCCGCTGGGATCTCAAAACCTTGGTGACGGGCGCGATTAAAGCCAACGCGCGCGAGCTCATTGCGGCGCATGTGGCCCCGGTGTGCGAGAACCTCGACTTCGAGGTCTTTACCGACGAGAAGTGGCTCGAGTTTATTCTGGGCCAGCTCATTCAGAACAGCATTAAATATGCGCGTGAGGACGGCGCAAAGATCGTGTTTTCGGGTGCGTTGCTGGACGAGGGTCTGGCAAGCGAGCGCATCGAGCTTACCGTCGCGGACAACGGCTGCGGCGTGTGTGCGGCAGACCTGCCGCGCGTGTTCGAGAAGGGCTTTACCGGCGACAACGGCCGCACCACCAAGCGCGCAACGGGCATCGGTCTCTATCTGGTGGCGCGCCTGTGCTCCAAGATGGGCATCGACGTCACCGCAGCATCCGAGCCCGGCGAAGGCTTCGTCGTAACATTCGCTTTTTCAACGAACAAGTTCCAATACTTTGAGTAACGCACACGGCAGACGCCCGCCCAAACAAAAACGTGCCGCCCCAAACAAAACGTGCCGCCCCAAACGGGGCGGCACGCCATCTTTTATCAGCCAACTCGCTGAAGTACGGTGACGAAGGCGCAAGGCCGGGAGGGGCTATCTAAGCCGACATCCCGCAGCCGCGAAGCGGCGAGGACGTCGGCGTGATAACCCCGCAGGCCTTGCGCCGGCGGGAAGGAACCTACTTCACGACCAGAATGTCGCAGTCCGTGTTGCGCAGCAGGAACGTCGAAATTGAACCCAGGAGCGCGTACTTGATCGAGGACAGGCCACGGGCGCCGCAGAGCACCAGGTCGGGCTTAACCACGTCGAGCATCTCGTCCTTGAGCGTCTCGCGAATGCGGCCGGCGCGAATCATGACCTCGACCTCGGGAATGTCGGGATTGGCCTTGGCCTCTTCGAGCTGCTTGGCGATGGAGTTCTTAAATGCCTCCTCTAGGCCGTTGACCAGATCGACCGGATAGGAACCGGCGCTCTCGAGCGCCGTGGAATCGATGACGTGGCCGATGATTAGCTTGGCGCCGTTGTTCGCGGCGACCTTGATGGCGCGTGCGAGCACAAAATCCTGCTGCTCAGTACCGTCGAGTGAAACAAATACCTTGGTGTAGCCCTCGTTCATGGTTTCCTCCTTGGTCTATCGCACGGGCGCGGGGCTCGTGCATCGGGCGGGCGCGGGCGCGTTGGCCGCCGGACACTTTATCTTGTTGCAGTTATACCCAAGGATTTGGGTTTGACCGCTCGCAATTCTGTGAACGGGCGAGTTTTTTGGTAAGGGTAGGCGCAGGCGCGCCGCCAACGGTTGATAATGGGACATCGCCCGCACCGTCCGCAGAACAATATCGGCGGGTGTCTAACGAGGGGGTCCCTTTGGATATTATCGAGCTTCTAAAATCTGCCTTCATGGGCCTGGTCGAGGGCATCACCGAATGGCTGCCCGTTTCGTCGACCGGTCACATGATCTTGGTGGACGAGTTCGTCAAGATGAACGTGAGCGAGACGTTCTGGAATATGTTCCTGGTCGTGATCCAGCTCGGCGCCATTCTGGCCGTCTGTGTGCTGTTCTTCCATGAGCTCAATCCGTTCTCGCCCAGCAAGGGCAAGGAGGGCCGTCGCGACACCTGGGTGCTGTGGGGCAAGATCGTTCTCGGCTGTATTCCCGCCGCGGCGATCGGCCTGCCGCTCAACGACTGGATGGAGGAGCATTTCTACAATGCTCCCGTCGTGGCGCTGGCGCTCATTGTGTACGGCGTGCTGTTCATCGTGATCGAGAACTGGCGCGCGAGCAAGCGCGAGGAAATGGCCGTTGCCGGTTCGTTTGGTTCGCGTGCTGTGGTGTCGGGTGGACGTCCCGCCGGTGCACACTTTGCGGCGCCCGCGGCAGATGTTGCCGAGGACGAGGACGATGACGAGGATCTGGACTTTGGTTCCATCACCACGCTCGAGGACCTAAGTTGGAAGACCGCACTGGGCATCGGATGCTTCCAGGTGCTCTCGCTGATTCCGGGCACGTCGCGCTCTGGTTCTACCATCATCGGCGGCCTGCTTTTGGGCTGCACGCGTTCGGTGGCGTCCAAGTTTACGT
>CBCTTO010000048.1:0-11109 GCA_965149855.1 uncultured Collinsella sp. | reverse complement strand
TCATGCCAATGCCGTTATCCGAGATGGTAATGGTGCGGGCGTCTTTATCAAAGGAGACGCGAATGGCCAGGTCGCCCTGGTCGATCTTAACGCTCGGGTCCTGCAGACTCTTAAAGTTGAGCTTGTCGACGGCATCGCTCGCGTTGGAGATAAGCTCACGCAGGAAGATTTCCTTGTTGGTGTAGATGGAGTTGATCATGAGGTCGAGCAATTTTTTGCTCTCGGTCTTAAATTGACGCATATGCAGTCCTTTCGCGCTACCCCCGTCCGCAAAAAACGGCCCGGTTGCCCGAGCCGCATCGCAGACCTGCTATGTTCAGACTTAGATTTTATAACCCATTAGCGCGCATATATACATACGGAATCGAAAAACTGTATGTCCGAGCGCTCTGATGCGCCAATTGCCAAGGAGTGTCCCAAACTGCCGGCAGGAAAGGAACGTTCCTATCTGCCATCTACGCGCTTGGCCATCCAGGCATGAGGCTGGCCCTCGTCTTCGTAGTCCACCGGGGCAATCTGCGTGTAGCCCGCCTTGGCATAGAGCGGCAGCACGTATTCCTGAGCATGCAGCTTAATGAGCTTGGCGCCGGCATCACGCGCGCACGTATCACTGGCCTCGACAATCTTGCTCGCCAAACCGCGACGGCGCATGCTCGGCAGCACGGCCACGCGCCCCATAATGTAGGTCTCCCCCGCCGCGACACCTTCGTCCAAGTCGCACGCCGGCGACACCGGAGCCTCTGCGTCAGCCGCGCGCTCAAGCTCTTCGGGAAACACGCGCGAGCAACCGGCAAGCTCGCCGTCTACATAGAGCGTCACATGAATGCAGTTTGGATCCTCGTCGATAGCGTCGAACTCATTCTCGTAGCCCTGCTCGTCCATAAAAATGACGCGGCGCACCAACGCCGCGTCATCAAAGCATCCCGTCTTAAGTTGGATATCCATGGCTGCCCTTTCATTCAATGCGAACGTTAGGGACAGATTTTAGCGAAAATGAGCTCCGCGCACGCTAAACTTCGCGCGAGCCTTCGCCAGGCAATCGTAATGACCCACGTTATGGGCATCGCTCGCGATGAAGCTGTACAGGTTCTGATCGAACAGGCGCTGTGCCGGCTTTTTCTCGCGACCAAAGCGACCGCCGGCAATAAAGTCCGCCGAAGCCTGCAGCTTGCAGCCCATATCGACCAGGCGCTCCGCCACGCTTACATCCTTTTGAACCGCACGATAGCGCTCAGGATGAGCGATGATCACCTGGTAGCCACGGCACTGCAAATCGTAAATCGTGTTCTCGTACTCTCTAAACGCATACGCATCGGCATGCGTCGAAAGCTCAAGCAGGAACTCGTTGGTTCCATCGAAATGCAAGTGCTCCGCGGCATCGATACCAAGTTCAACGAGCTTTCGATGGTTGACCTCGAAGCCCATCTGGAGCGGAAAGCCGTCAGCGTTATCACGCAGCAGCTCAAAGGCATCCCACATCTTGTCGTAATCAAAATAGGGATCACGGCAGTGAGGAGTGCAAACGATTCTGGTTACACCGGCCCGCTTGGCAGCCTCGAGCATCGCCAAGCTCTCATCGAGATCGGCGGCGCCGTCGTCTACACCCGGCAAGATATGGCAATGAATGTCACGCATAGGTCAGCCTTAATCAACTAAACGTTTGCTCGGTTGGTGAAGATGCCCTTTTTGGAAGTCCCCTGATCGTCGGAGCCCTTCTTCACCTTCTTACCGTCCTTGGTGTAGTAAGAATAGTAGTACTCGCTGGTCTCGGTCTCACAGTAGTTCATAACGGTACCGATGAGCTTGACCTTCTCGGACTTCTTAAGCTGACCGATGGCGTTGAGCGCCTCCTCGCGCTTGGTGAAATCCTCACGCACGACAAAAAGCGCACCGTCGGTCAGGCTGGCGATCTCGGCAGCATCGATGAAGGTGCCGACCGGGGGAGCATCAAAGATGACGTACTGGAACTTGGCGGACAGTGCCTTTACCAGCTTGGCAAAGCGGTGAGAGACGATGATGTCGGCAGGATTGGGAATATGCGGCTCGGCATCGAGGAAGTAAAAGTTCTTCTGACCCGTCTCGACAATTGCCTGGTCAATGGAGATCTGCTCGGAAAGGACTGCATAGAGTCCGCCGCGGGAGCGGACGCCGAGCATATCGGCAAGGGACCTGCGGCGCATATCGGCCTCGACCAGAAGCACGGACTTGCCGCTCGTTGCGATTGCCTGAGCAAGGTTAATGGAAACCGTAGACTTGCCCTCGTTGGGAATCGAGGAGGTAACGGTGATGGTGCGAATGGGGTCGTCCACGCTCGCAAAGCGGATGTTGGCCAGAAGGGTCTTGGCGGCATTCTGTACAACGAGCTTGTCGGTGTTCTTTGCCTTAGCCATGCCTATTTACCACCTTTCATAGCCGGAATTCGGCCAACAACGGGAATGCCCAGGAGCTCTTCTGCCTCTTCGGCACCGCGGATGCGGGTATTGAGCATGTCTGCCAAAACGACATAGGCAACTGCGATAAAGATGCCCGCGAGGAACGCGACAGCAACGTACAGCATACGCTTGGGACCGCTGGGGGCTTCGGGGGTCTTAGCCTCGTCGATAACGTTGATGCTCTGGGCAGCGCCGACGTTCTGAGCGACCGTACTCACCGAGCTAGCTATGGCCTTTGCGACCTTAGCCGTCTCCTTGGCATCGGTGCCGGTAACCGAAAGCGTAATGACACGCGTGGTGGTCTCGGAGGAAACAGACACCTTGTAGTCATCCAGGTCAGCAAGGCCCAGCTCATTGGCAGCACCGCTCTTAACGCTATCGCTATCCAGCAGCGTGGCGATATCGTTGGAAAGCATCTGGCTCGCCGAGAGATCGTTGTAGCTCATCTGACCGCTATCGTCGGTTTTGGCGAGAATGTACATGCTCGTCGTCGCGGTGTAGGTGTTGTCCATCGCAACGAAGGACACGATGCCCATGGCGATCGCGCAGACCACCGGAAGGGTGATGACCAGCTTAAGGTGCTTTTTGAGCAGCTGGAACAGTTCGAGAAGGGTCATGCAGCTTGCCTTTCATTTCCCCAGTTCGGATTGACAAAACTGTCCGTATGTTATCGCATCTTTTTACCGAGACCAAACTCTATACATAAGAAACAGGCTCTCCTGTAAAAATGTCGGAAGCAATCGTAAAATTGCACAACAACGCCGCACCCGAAAGTCAAATGCGGCGTCTACATCAATATCTATGTTGTATCGCTATGCGAATGGCTCGTCCTGCTGTATGGGAAACGTCACCGTAATGGTGGTTCCCACGCCCAACTCGCTCGACAGATCGAGCGTGGCGTGATGATACAGGGCCGCATGCTTGACAATGGCAAGCCCCAGACCGGTTCCGCCGCGTGCCTTGGACCTACTCTTGTCCACGCGATAGAACCGCTCAAATACCTTGCCCTGTTCTTCAGGCGCGATACCGATTCCCGTGTCGGCGACCGCAAGGAACGGATGGCCTTCGTCGTTGGTGCCGCACTGCAGCGTAACCGTACCGCCGGGTCGATTGTAGCGGATGGCGTTGCTTGCCAGATTATAGATGAGCTCGTCAATCAAGCGCGACACGCCCTCGATGACCACAGGCTTGGTCTCATGACTTATCGTCACATTCGCCTGACGGGCGACCTGTTCAAGACGCTGCTCGACCGCGTAGATGGCACGCGAGAGCTCAATAGGCTCCGTGGACCCAATGGGCACCGCCTCGCCCTCAGCTGCACGCTCGGCCTCGTCCAAGTTAGACAGCGTAAGGATATCGTTGACAAGCGCTGCCAAGCGGCCCGCCTCACGATAGATGCGACCGCCAAAGTTGCGCAGGTCGCCCTCGCCCTCGACCATGCCGTTTGCGATGAGCTCGGCATAGCCCGAAATCGCCGTAAGCGGCGTCTTGAGCTCATGGGTGATATTCGCCGTGAACTCGCGGCGCATACGGTCGTTGTCCGCCAGCACCGCCATTTGGCGCTTGAGCTCCTGGCGCTGCGACTCGATACGCTCAAGCATGGGGACCATCTCGGCATAGGCGTGCTCATAGCTACGGCGTGGGTGGTCCAAATCCACCTCTTGCAAAGGCGCGATGATGGCACGGGACTCGCGGCGCGCCATAAAAAACGAGAGTACCGCACCCGCTGCTGCGATAAGCAGCATCGGCGCCACCATCGACAGCAAAATCGCCGCAACGCCAGGCTGGGCCTGCGCCAAGCGGACAACCTGGCCGTTATCAAGGGCGACGGCGCGATACAGCATAATCTCGTCGAGCGTAGAGCTTGCGCGCTCCGCGGAACCCAAACCACTCTCAAAGGCCTCGATGACCTCGGGGCGATCGCCATGGTTGGGCAGTGTGGAAGGCGACGCCTCGTTGTCGTAGGCAACCGATCCATCCTTGTTAATCAGCGTGATGCGCAAGTCCTCTCGATCGAGGCTACGCAAGAACGGGATGGGCTCCTGCTGCTCGTCGAGGGCGGCAGCAATGAGCTCGGTTTCTTGCGCCAGGTTGGCACTCGTGGCATCCGCCAAGGTGTTTTGCACAAAGAACGCACCCAGCACCGTAAACGCCACGATAACCGCCATGGCGCAGACAAAGATCGTCACAAAAACGCGGTGCGACAGCGTATGTTTTCCCTGGGGGGCGAAGACCACGGGTTACTCCTCCGATGCGGTGGCCGCGGTGTCGTCGCCTTCGGCACCATCACCGGCAGAAGGCTCGGCCAAGCGGTAGCCCACGCCGCGCACGGTCTCGATGGCGCTGGCATGCTCGCCCAGTTTTTGGCGAAGCGTCTGCACGTGCACGTCAACGGTGCGCGAACCGCCGTCGAAGTCCCAGCCCCACACGCTCTGCAGCAACGACTCGCGGGTAAAGACCACGCCGGGCTTGCGCATGAGGTACTCGAGCAGGTCGAACTCGCGCAGGGTGAGCTTAAGCGACTCGCCGGCAACGGTCACCTCGCGATGGCTGGGCGAGAGCACGATGTCGCCCACGCTGAGCACATCGCTTGCCTGTTTGACCATGCCGCCGCGACGCAGCAGTGCGCGGCAGCGGCTGGCGAGCTCCATGAGCGAAAACGGCTTAGTCAGGTAATCGTCGGCACCGCCATCGAGCGCCATCACCTTGTCGAGCTCGGTATCCTTGGCGGTAAGCATCATGATGGGCACCGTCGCCGTCAGGCGATCGGCACGCAGTCGACGCATAATCGCCAAGCCATCGGTATCGGGCAGCATGATGTCGAGCAGGACGGCATCGGGTACCCGTCGCGCCACGGCAGCCTTAAACTCACCGTCGCACGAAAAGCCTTCGGCCTCAATCCCCTGCTTGCGCAGCGCATAGACCGTCAAATCCCTGATGTTGTCATCGTCCTCGACGTAATAGATCATGTTGAACCCCTTTGCGGCCGGCATGACCGCATCTTAACCCTAAAGGTACCTTTACTAGATGGTATCAGCCAAAACGCCCCGTCAAATAATCCGCCGTGCGCGGATCGGTCGGATTCTTGAAGAGTTGCGCGGTGGGCGCGTGCTCCACCAGCTCACCCAGCAAAAAGAATGCGACCGAATCGGAGATACGCGCCGCCTGCTGCATATTGTGCGTAACGACCACGAGCGTGCAGGTCTCTTTGAGCTCGCAGGCCAGCTGCTCCACCACCAGCGTCGACACAGGGTCGAGTGCCGAGGTCGGCTCGTCCATCAGCAGAATGTCGGGCTGCACGGCAAGTGCGCGGGCGATGCACAGGCGCTGCTGCTGTCCACCCGAAAGACCCAGGCCCGACTCCTTGAGCTTGTCCTTGACCTCATCCCATAGCGCAGCGCGACGAAGGGAATCCTCGACCAGCCCATCCAGCACAGCGCGATCGCGCACGCCCATGCCGCGCGGCCCATAGGCGACGTTGTCGTAGATGCTCATGGGAAACGGGTTGGGGCGCTGGAACACCATGCCCACGCGCTGGCGCAAACGGCAGATGTCGTAATCGCCCAGGATATCTTGACCATCGAGCGCAATCTTGCCCTCGATGCGGCAATCCTTGATGCCGTCGTTCATGCGGTTAAAGCAGCGCAGCAACGTGGACTTTCCGCAGCCCGAAGGCCCGATGAACGAGGTGATCTGCTTGTCGCGGATCTTGATATTCACGTCCTTGAGCGCATGATGGTCGCCATAGAACAGGTCGAGGCCCTCGACATCGATGCGCGTCGGCGAGGCGGCAAGATCCTCTGCCGTGGGGCGAGTCGCATCCCCAACCTCGCGCTCGTGCGCGGCCTCGGCCTGCGCTTTCATGAGTTCTTCAAGCTCCGTGGGCTCCACAGCCGCAGCAGCCGTCATACCGCATACCTCCACATCGATATCAATTCAGCAGTATCGATAGTAGGAATCGCGGCTCATATGCACGTGAGCGCATTGTCAAGTGTTTGTAAGGGCACACTGGCTATGCGGCGGGCAGCTCGATGGTGAATATCGTGTGTTCGGGCGTCGATTCACATGCAACGGTACCGCCGTGTGCCGCGATGATCTCCTTGGCAATAGCAAGGCCCAGACCGGCACCACCGCGATTGGTCGCACGCGCCGCATCCAGGCGATAGAACTTCTCAAAGATCACCTTGAGCTTAGCCGCAGGGATAGGATCGCCCTGATTGATAAAGCGAACGCGCACGCCGCCATCGTCTTGGCGCCCGGCCTCAATCGTGATAGTCGAGCCCTCATAGCTATAGGCGACGGCGTTTTTCATGATGTTGTTGAACACGCGAGCCATCTTGTCGCCATCCACGAGCACCGTCAGGTCCTCGTGGATATCAACTTGGGCTTCCTTATGCTGCTCGTTGAGGATGGGATAGAACTCGTCAGCCACCTGAGCCAGCAGCAACCCCAGATCAACATAGCCGCGCGTGAGCACGATATCGTGGAAGTCAAAGCGTGTGATATCGAAGAACTCTTCGATGAGTGCATCGAGCCGGTGCGCCTTGTCGAGAGCCACGCCCGTAAAGTGCGCACGTTGCTCAACCGGCAGCTCAGGAGCCTCTTGCAGCAGCGAAAGATAGCCCACCACACTGGCAAGCGGGGTGCGTAGGTCATGTGCCAAGTACGTGACCAGATCGTCCTTGCGATGCGACTCGTCACGCAAGGCCTGTTGCACCTTGCGCTCACGGTCACGCACGCGGTTAAGGGCGCCCTCGACCTCCAAGAAGTCGCCGTCGATGTTGTCCCAGGTGTCGGGGTGATCGATCAGGCGATCTTGAATACGAGCGGCCAGCACACAATCGGCATGCTGCTCGCCCTGTTCGTAGCCCTGGTAGTACAGGGCGCGGCCACACAAGAACAGCACGCACGCGGCAAGCGCCAGCACAAAGCCAAGCATGTTGAATACAAAGCCGGCATCGAACAGCACCGGCCCTTCGATGCCGCCGAGCGCCATGGCGCCAATCGCCAACGTCATGGCCCACGCGGCGCCGCCAATCACCATGCAGCGGCGCACGATCTCAAATCGATCGATCAGCAAAAAGCCGGCAAGCAGCACCGTCAAGATTCCGGCGATGTTGTCGATGCCAATCAGCAGCAGGCTCAGCAAAAAGAGCAGCACCGTTGCAAGCGCGCGGTTGTCGACGACCGACCTCACGTATTCAAAGAGCCGATCGGGTACCTCGAATGCCTGCCTATCGTCTTTTGTCATATCCACTTCCCCACCATCAAAGGCGCTATTCGATGATGTAGCCGACGCCCCAGACGTTTTTGATAAAGCGTGGCTTTTGTGCGTCGTCGCCGATTTTTTCGCGCAAGTGGCGAATGTGCACCATCACCGTATTGTTGGAGCCGGGCATAAAATCCTCGCTCCACACCGCGCGGAACAGGTCCTCCACGGCCACCACGCTGCCGCGATGCTCGACCAGATACAGCAAGATTGAATACTCGGTGGGTGTGAGGCGTACCGGTGCACCGTCCACCGTCACGGAACGAGCGTCGCGGTTGATCTCCAAGCCGTCGAGCTGAATGGTCGGCGACTCGGCCGCCTGTGCACGGCTACCGTAGCTGGTGTAGCGGCGAAGCTGAGCGTGCACGCGCGCGATGAGCTCCAGCGGACGGAACGGCTTAACCACGTAATCGTCCGCGCCAAGCGAAAGGCCCCCGATCTTGTCTTGCTGGGCATCGCGCGCCGTCAGCATGATCACGGGATAGGTATGGCTGGAACGGATCGTACGCAGCAGCTCAAACCCATCGATATCGGGCAGCATGACATCTAGCAGCGCCAAATCGAACTCCTGCTCCAAAATCGCCTTGGCAGCATCGGCCCCGCTATAGGCAATCTGGACATCAAAGCCCTCTTTTGTAAGGTAGATGCCAACCAAGTCGGCGATGGCCTTTTCGTCATCAACTACCAGTATGCGCTCGTTCATGCGTGCTCCTCTCGCGCTCCATTATGCCTGAGGCGACGCACGCCACACACAACAAGCGTGGGTGATTAAGTCGGTCTTAAGCACCCTTGTGCCCGTTCGAACGCGGATGTGGGCCACGCACGCACGCGATGATCGCCGACGCCGACAAACGATATACTCTAGTTCCAGAAGAGACCATCCCGTCGAAAGCGAAATCCGTGAAGCCCCTCACCTCTTTTGCAAAGCGCTCAGCCCAGCTTGCCGCCGGCTTTGTCTGCGCTATCGCCCTTGCCGCTGGCGTGCCCACCGTCGCCGGCGCCCAAGTGCTCACGACCGACAATGTTTGCGGCAAAACCGCCGATGCGCGCGGCATCACGGCCGAAAACCTGCCCGATATCGATGCGACCAATGCCCTCGTCATGGGCAAAGACGGCACCGTCTACTATGCCCGCGGCGCCGATGAGCAGGTCAAGATCGCCTCGATCACCAAGGTCATGACCGCAATCCTAACCGTCGAGAATTGCAAGATGGACGAGAAGGTCACGGTGAGCAACGCCGCAGCCACCGTGGGTAATTCGACCGCCGGTTTGCTCGAAGGCGACGAGCTTACCGTGGAGCAGGCACTGCGCGGCCTGATGATTCCCTCGGGCAACGACGCCGCCATCGTGCTCGCTGAATATGTGGGCAAGAAGATCGACCCTAAGACCAAAGACGCCGAGGCCACATTTGTGAAGGCCATGAACGAGCGCGCTAAGAAGCTCGGCTGCACCGGTACGCTTTTTGAAAACCCGCATGGTCTGGACTTTGATGAGTGGGCTGGCGATATGCACTCAACCGCACACGACGTAGCGCTGATGATGCAGGAGGCCATGAAAAACGACACGATCCGCAAGGTCGTAGCGAGCGAGGATTCCTGGATCGAGGTCACGGGCGCCGACGGCACCGACCATTCGCATTCCATGGACACGCATAACTATTTGCTGGGCCAAGATGGCAACATCGGTGGCAAGACTGGCACCACCGACGATGCAGGCTATTGCTTTACGGGTGCCTACAACCGCGATGGCGACGAGATCTACACCGTCGTTTTGAACTCCACCACCACCGACCAGCGCTTTACCGATACCGCAACCCTTGCCAATTGGTACTACGGCCACAAGGCGACGGTCGCGATCGCTAACACGCAGGAAAAGACTGCCAACGGCAACCCGCTTATGGCGCGCATTAGTCAAACCGACTGGACGGATAAGACGATCGACGCCACGCTCGCCGATCCCACGGCGCAAGCGACCGTATTTTCCCTTGCCGGCGAGGTGACCGAAAAGGTTAGCTACGACGATCTTTCGGGCACGGTGCATGTGGGCGACAAGGTGGGCAGCGTTACACTCAAGCAGAACGGCACCAAGATCGCCGTTATGGACCTGGTCGCCGACGAGGAAGGCGCAGGGCCGAATCCCATTGAATGGCTACTCGTGAAGCTCGATCGCTTGGGCCGTCGTATCGACAACCGCCCGCTCACAGCCGAGAGCGAGACCGTAGCCAAGGCGCCCGAGATGTAAGATCGAAGAACAATACACTCGCTGAAAGGAGGTGTCCGAAAGGATGCCTCCTTTTTTTGAGGGTTCGAATCCCCAGCGCCCTTTCTCGATAATAAAAAAGGGCCCCCGATGGGACCCTTCTTTAAAGTTAAACTGGCGGAGAGCTGGGGATTCGAACCCCAGATGCCCTTTTGGGGCATACTCGCTTAGCAGGCGAGCACCTTCGGCCTCTCGGTCAGCTCTCCGTAACAGCCGTTCTATAGTAACCAAACAGCCAAGGATGGGCAAGAGGAAATTTTCTAATTGCCTAGCATCCTTTCCTCCTTGGAGGCTTCGCCTACCCCAGCGAGCGGTTGAGGGAGCCGAGCTCGTCGTTGCCCATGGTGCGCCACATTTGGAAGATGCAACCGCGTGCCAGGAAAAAGAAGCCGTTGTCGACCAGTTGCACAGCGGCATCTGCCAGCTGATTCGTCACGGCGGACACTGGCGGCAGCTCGAGTCCAGCCTTGCGGATGGTCTCGACCGCCTCCTCGAACGTCGGAGGCTCGCTGACGCCCATCTCATTCATAAGGCCCTGCATTTCTTCCAGCGCGCTACTGCCCGACTCCTCGCCGCGCGGCACCAGACGGTAACAAGCCAGCGCCAGGTCGAGCTGATCGCAATTCCAATAGGCAAACGCCAAGCGATAGAACAGGTAGCCGATTGCAGAACGATCGCTGGCAATACGTAGGCCGTGGCGCGCCACCTCGATAATCTCGTCAAAGCGCTCCAGACGCGCAAGCACGTTGATGAGCGCAAAGTGCGATTGCATGGACGAGCGTGCCAGATCGTAAAGATGGCGCACCTCGGGCAGTGCTCGTTCAAAGTCCTCTTGCTCGGCGTAAAAGCTGCAGATCTCGTGCTGGGCAAAGTACAGCGCATCGGGCGCACGAAGGATTCGCACAGAGCGGTCTTCTTCCAACACCGGTAGCACCATGCGTACCAGCTGGTTATCGCAAAACTGCGTTTGAACCGGACCTGTCGCCAAAAGCTCGGCGACGGCGCACTTAGCCTCCAACTCCTCGACAAGACGGGAAAAGCCTTCAAAGGCACCTGTACGGTCGACTTTTGCCTGCTCGCGCAATTCAACAACGCGGGCCACGTATGGGTCGTCGTCCTCTTCCATGACCTCCAACTCGTCAGCCGTAT
>CBCTTO010000047.1:0-11271 GCA_965149855.1 uncultured Collinsella sp. | reverse complement strand
ACTGCGTTGGCTGCCATGCCTGCGAAAAGATCTGCGCGCACAACGCTATCTCGTTCGACGGCACCCGCGAGCGCGAGCTTGCCAGCGGCGCTACTCGCACGGTGCACGTGGCTGCCATCGACCACGATCGCTGCGTGGGCTGCGGACGCTGCATTGCGGCATGCAACCAGGACTGCATCAAGCCCGGTTATGAGGCCGCGGCCGACGTGCTCAACTGCAAGATCGCCGAGTATACGAAGGCCGTCGTCGACGGCCGCCCGAGCTTCCACATCTCGCTTGCCATGGACATCAGTCCCAACTGCGACTGCCATCCCGAAAACGATACGCCTATCGTCAACGACATCGGCATGTTCGTGAGCTTCGACCCGGTCGCCATCGACCAGGCCTGCGCCGACGCCGTCATGGCGTCTGAGCCGCTGCCCAACACCGAGCTCACCGATAGCGCGGCCAAGATGGAGCACAACCACGAGCATCTGGAGGGCGAGCAGGCCAAGGATCCCTTCTGCATCACGCATCCCGACACCGACTGGCGCGTGTGCATCGCGCACGCCGAGAAGATCGGCCTGGGCACGAGCAAGTACGAGCTCATCGAGGTCAAGTAGCACCTAGCTATTAGACAAAACAAGCGCCTTTGTAGCACAACTGTTAGCAAAAGCCGCCCGTGAGCACAGTGCCCACGGGCGGCTTTTCAGAAGTGCTAGGGGGTCAGATAGGCCAGTAAACCGTACTATTTGCCTAAAAATACTCGTCGAGGAAGTCGTCGACCGTGTTCCAGTAGAGTTCGGGGTCGACCTGCGCGCTCTTGGCGTGGGTGGCGCCATGGACGGTGAGCTTTTGCTTGACCTTGCTGGCGCACGCGTCGTAGTTTTGGTCGAGCATGCTGTACGGCACAAAGGTGTCTTGGTCACCGTGGATAAACAGCATGGGAACCGTCGCGCGCTTGAGCTGTTCCACGCTGCTCGCCTTATGAAAGTCGTAGCCCGCGCGCACGTTGCACACCAAGTTTGCTACATCGAGCAAGGGAAAGCTGGGCAGGCCGAACACGTCCTTGAGCTGCAGAGAAAACTCGTCCCAAACACTTGTATAACCGCAGTCCTCGATAATGCATTTCACGTTTGCGGGCAGAGGTTCCCCCGCGACGTTCATGGCGGTCGCCGCGCCCATGGATTCGCCAAAGACCAGGATGCGCGCCTTGGGGTCAGCCTGAACGATTCGCTCGATCCATGCGACGATGTCGAGGCGCTCGGGCCAGCCCATGCCGATATAGTCGCCGCCGGAGCGCTCGTGGGCGCGGGCGGCGGGTGCGAGTACGTTCATGCCACGGTCGTGGAAGCGTTTGGCGTATCGGGCCATACCGATGGGCTCGTTGGTATATCCATGCAGGCAGACGGCGTAGTCGTGCGTGCTCTCCGACGCAGCAAAATACCAGGCGGCAAGCTCGGTCCCGTCGTCCGCGGTGAGGTTGCTGCTCTTGCGGTTCTCTTTAAACCATGCCCGCGCCTCGGTATCCTCGGCATCCGGCTGCTCACCTTCTTTGTCGTTCTTGCTATCCTGCATCATCTTCATGGTGTATGGCGCGCGGGGATTCAGCGCGAAGTCAAACAGAAAGTTGCCGGCAAATCCGAGCAGCGCAACGACAACCACCAGTGCAACGATGCCGGCTATCTTGAGCTTTCGATGGGAACGTGCGTTTTGAGCCATGCGGTATTCTCCTATAAGATGTTAATACATCAACATTTAATGCAAGCGCATTATGGACGTTCGCCGTTGATGCGTCAACAGGCAAAGAATGGGTAAACAAAGGGTCACGTATGGTGCAAATTTCGCACGCACCCAGACGCTTTGATATAGTGTTGAGAACTCTTTACGTTGGAGGATGTAACCGGCATGTCCGATTCGAGCGACAGTTCTAAGCCGCGACCCAAGACCGCGGCCGTTCCACACTACACAGTGGGCGAGGAGATCATGAACTCCGTCACCCATGGTGTCGGCTGCCTGCTGGGTATCGCGGGCCTGGTGCTCCTGATCGTATTCGCCGCCCTGCGCGGCGGAGGCCCGGCCCATATGGCCGCGGCGATTGTCTATGGCGTCAGCATTATCCTCGAATACCTAGCCTCCACGCTCTACCACGCGATTCAGCCCGCGCGCGCCAAGCGCGTGTTTCGCATCATCGACCACAGCTGCATCTACCTGCTCATAGCCGGCAGCTATACGCCGTTTTGCCTCATCACGCTCGCAAACGACGGCGGCGCTGTGCTGTTCTTTGCCGTATGGGCCATCGCCATCATCGGCATCGCCCTCGAGTGCTTCCTACGCGAGCGCCAGCCGCATTGGGTAAGCGGCCTGGTCTACCTGCTGATGGGCTGGCTCGTTGTCTTTAAGCTGCCCGAACTTGTTGCGCTGCTCAACCCCGTGGCACTTGCCCTGCTCGCCGTCGGCGGCGTGTGCTACACCGCGGGCGTGCCGTTCTATATCGCCAAAAACGTGCGCTATCTGCACAGCGTGTTTCACCTGTGGGTACTCGCCGGCAGCATCTTCCAGTTCATGGCGGTGATCCTCTTCGTAATCTAGCGACCACGCCAGCGCCCGTGCCCCCGCTCGGTCGCCAGTGCAATTGCCGTATCCGCCGTCAACGTTTTAATCCGACATCCCGAATCTTGGAGGTTCGAGAAACTCCCGATGGACATAACCATCTCCCTTATCACCACCCTCGTTTTGACCCTCATCAACGGCTACTTCTCTATGTCCGAGATGGCGCTCACCACGGCCAAGCGCGCCGTGTTGGAGCACGAGGCCGAGGAAGGCGACAAGCGCGCCGAGCGTGCCATTAAGCTGGCTGCCGACTCCGACCAGCTGCTCGCCACTATCCAGGTCGCCATCACGCTCGTGGGCTTCGCCTCGTCCGCCGTCGCCTCGACGAGTCTGTCCGACCCGCTCGCCACGTGGCTCATGAGCTTTGGCATCGCGCCGCTCTCCGCCATCGCGCGCGGCCTGGCGCCGGTCATCATCACCGTCGCGGTCGCCTTCGTGTCCATCGTGATCGGCGAGCTCGTCCCCAAGCGCATCGGCCTGGCCAATGCCGAGGGCGTGTCCAAGCAGGTCGTGGGACCGTTGTCGTTTTTCCAAAAGATCGCCCGTCCGCTCGTGTGGCTGACCGGCGCCTGCTCCGATGGCCTGGCCCGCATCCTGCGCATCAAGAGCGCCGACGACCGCCAAAACGTCTCGGAAGAAGAGATCAAGTACATGGTCTCGGAGCAGGACGACCTGCTCGACGAGGAAAAGCGCATGATCCACGAGATCTTCGACCTGGGCGACACCGTTGCCCGCGAGGTCATGGTGCCGCGCGTGGACACCACCATGTGCGAGGACGACGAGACGGTCGCCGACGTGTTGTCCACCATGCGCCAGACCGGCTTCAGCCGCATCCCCGTCTATCACGAGGATCCCGACAACGTCGCCGGCATTGCGCACATCAAGGACCTGATTCAGCCCGCGCTCGACGGCAAGGGCGACCAGCCCATCGCCGGCTTTTTGCGCGACGCCACCTTTGTGCCCGACACCAAGGACATCCTGCCGCTGCTGTCCGAGATGCAGACCTCGCACGACCAGATCGTGGTGGTCGTGGACGAGTACGGCGGCACGGCCGGCATTATCACTATCGAGGACATCGTCGAGGAGATCGTCGGCGAGATCGAGGACGAGTTCGACCCCGACAACAAGTATCTCACGCGCCTTTCGCGCCGCGAGTGGCTCGTTGATGGGCGTTTTTCGTGCGATGACGCGATTGAGCTTGGTTGGCCGCTTGAGGAAAGCGATGATTATGAGACCATCGCCGGCTGGATTTTGGAGCTTTGCGACTCGGTGCCCGACATCGGAGAGGTGTTTGAGGTCGCGGGGTACAAGTTTAAAGTGCAGTCGATGCGTGGCCAGCGCATCTCGCTCATTCGCGTGATCGCTCCGGCCGAAACCGATAAGAAGGATTCCGAGTCTTCGGTAGACGAGCCGACGACGTCGGGTGCGGGCTCTGCGAATCCGCACGACGGCGACGAGTAGGACAAGGAAGAGTAGGGGAGAGTTATGGCAGGCCTGTTCAACATCCTTAAGGTCACCGTCAGCGAGGACAAGATTTGCGCGCACGTGCTGGTGAACCCCGGCATGCCGCTCATGACCTCGGAGGACATCGAGGCCACGGCGCGCGTGTACTACCTGGTGCCGGCGATTGCCAAGCACCTGTGCCTGGGCGATTCCGGCCGCGAGTTCCAGGACTGCATGGGCCAGACCGAGCTCTGCCACCTGCTGGAGCACGTGACGGTTGAGCTCATGAACGAGACCGGTCTTGCCGGTAGCATCTCGTGCGGCCGCACGCGCGTAAGCGAGCACGACGAGCGCGTCTTTGAGGTTGAGCTTTCGTGTCCCGACGACGCGCTGGCCATCGGTGCGCTGTCTTCGGCCACCTTTATGATGGACTGGGCGTACCTGCACGCCGACCAGCCTGCCCCCGACGTGGAAGGCACGGTCGCGGGCCTGCGCAACCTGGTGCTGGGCATGCGCGCCGAGGCCGAGGGCAAGGATCCTCACGAGGCCGTCGCCGCTGCGAACGGCGAAGATGCTGCCGAGGACGAGGGCGCTGACGAGGGCGATGTGCCGGTCGACGTCGAGCCCGTTGCCGATGCGACCGCCGAGCTCGTTCCCACCGAGCCCCAAGGCGTCCCCAACTTTGACGACGAGCCCCAGGTGGCGATTGATACCGAGGGTGCGGTTGCCGAGAACCACGAGGCCTCCGCTGCCGTCTTTGGCGGTGCGGCGACGGTTCCGGCAGGACCTGCGCATGAGGGCGGCCTGCCGCTCGTGGACGGCGCCGGCGAGGACCCGGGTGCCACGGTGGCCATGCCGGCTATGCCTCAGGAGTAGGCCTACGCGTTTATCACCATCACATACCTGCGCCTTTGCCGTACGCAGATGAGCGGAGCGGCAAGTGATGCGCTGCGGGTATAATGGACAGCATTCAAACGGTGGGCACCGACGTGCCCGCAGGAGAGGAATGATCATGGGTAAGACTTTCAGCTTTGTCTCCGGCGCACTTTTTGGTGCCGCTGCCGGCGCTATTGTCGGCGTTGCTCTGGCCCCGCGCTCGGGCGCCGAGACCCGCGCCATGGCTGCCGATATCGCCAACGACGCCTGGGACAATATGCGCGACACCTACGAGCACAGCGCCGAGGAGGCCCGTGCTGCGGTGAATGACTTTGGCCCGATGGTCGACGCCAAGACCGACGACCTGCGCGCCAAGGTCGACCTGGCCCGCGAGCGCATGGACCAGCTGCGCGAGCAGCTCAACGACGCCATTTCGGGCGGCAACGTGACGCCTGCCGCCGACGTCGTGGTCGAGAACGCCGTCGAGGCTGATACCGAGGCTGCGGAGCCCTCGACCGAGGCATAATGCGCGCCGGGGATTTTGTCGGCGCCAAGATCTATCGCAAGCCTACCGAGGACAAGCGTACCAAAAAGGACGGCACACCGCGCAGCCCTAAAAAGCTCGGAAAGATTCACTTTCCGGTCTTTACCCCGGGCGGTACGCGCGTGGTCGGCTTTATGGTCCGCCAGTCCGATATCGCGGGCATGATCGAGCGTCCCGACCGATTCGTAGCGCTCGACGCCATTGGTGTCTACGAGGGCGCCATTGCGGTCGATGACGTCAAGGACACGTACGATGCCGCCGCTGCCAAGCGCCTCGACATCAACCTGGACGATTGCATCATCTGGGTCGGTATGGACGTGCGCACGGAATCGGGCGACGTCGTGGGCTATTGCTCGGATGTGGAGTTCAAGCAGCGTTCGGGCATCGTGCAGGCATTCTATGTGACCGCCGGTGCTGCTTCGAGTGTTTTGGTCGGTGACACGCAGGTGCCGCCGACGATGCTGCGCGGCTACGAGAACGGCGCGATGGTCGTCTCGGACGAGGTCAAGTCGCTCGGGTATTCGGGCGGTGCGGCTGCCAAGGCCGCCGAGGCCAGCGTCGTGGTGGGCGACAAGGTCAAAAAGGGTGCCAAGGTGCTCGACGACAAGGGGTCGGTTGCCGTGGACAAGGGCAGTCGCGCACTGGGCAAGCAGCTCGGCAAGACGCGCGGCATGTTCAAGGCCTTTAAGGACGAATACCAAAAGGCGAGCGGAGGCTCGTCAAAAGCTACAAAATAGCGACGTACCAAATGATGGGAGGCAAGCCGGAGACCTGTTGCTCCGGCTTGCTGTGTTTATGGGGGAGGGCACATGCGCCAAAACGGATCCAACTTAAACGGGCGTTCGGGTGCGCGTCCGACGGCGCGCCGCGATCTGGGGCAGCTGCCCAGCGGTCAGCGCAAGCGTCACCGTAAGCCCGGTGCGATGTATCTCAACCATAGCCGCGGCTTTAGCGACCGCAGCGCTCGCATCGGCAACAGCCGTACGCCCCGTCGTTCGTCTCGCCTGCCCTACGCGCTTATCGCCGTGGGTTGCGCGCTCGTGCTGTTTATCGCTGCCGTCGTGGGCTACGTCAACCGCAGCGTGGACGTGGAGCTCAACGGGCAAAAGACCGCGGTGCGCGTGGGCTCTACGCTGCAGAATCTCATCGACGACCAGGAGTTGACTGACACCTACGACGCAGGCGACCTGCTGGCCGTCGATGACAGCGTGCTCAAGCGCCATGGGGGCGAAAAGCTGTCGGTGAAGGTCGACGGCAAGCGCGTGAAACAGGGCAAATGGGATAGCCGCGAACTTGAGGGCGGCGAGAAGGTGACGGTCAAGGATGGCCGTAACACCTACGAGAAGCACGAGGTTCAGGCTACGGTTATCGAGCCCAAGCTCAAGGTCGAGGGCACGGGCGCTATCGAGTATGTGCAGACATGGGGTGTCCAGGGCCGATCCGAGGTGTGGGTTGGTGAGCAGTCGGGCAAGACGCAAGACCGCGGCGAGGTTGTGCCCGCCACCGATTGCGTTGTTGCGTGCGCCAGCGTGGCGCCCAAGGGCAACAAAAAGTACGTGGCACTGACGTTTGACGAGGGTCCGAGCGGCGCCACCAAACAGATCTTGCAGGTGCTCAAGGAAAAGGGCGTCACCGCGACGTTCTTCCTTTCGGGCGATGCGGCCGAGGCCTCGCCTGCCACGGCCAAGGCGGTTGTCGATGCCGGGTGCGAGATCGGATCCAACAGCTACAGCGACGATTCGCTCAAGGGTCAGGACCGTGAGGCGGTACGCGAACAGATCACGAAAGGCACCGATGCGATTAAGTCGGCGACCGGCGTGAAGACGATGCTGCTGCGTGCTCCCTACGCTGCCTTTGACGAGCAAAGCTGGATTGATGCGATGGACCTGGTCTCCGCCGTGGTCTCGTGGAATATTGACTCGGGCGACTGGCTGCTCAACGGTGCCGACGAGCAGGTCTCGACGGTGCTCGATTCGGTGACGCCGGGCAATATCGTGCTGCTCACCGATAGAGACGAATGCGCCGAGCAGACGCTCGAGGCGCTGCCGCAGATTATCGACGGCCTCATTGCCGACGGCTACAAGATCGTGACGCTCAGCGACCTGGTCAAGACGGACACGTCGCTGAGCAAAAAGCTCACCTCGCTGACGAAGGCCACCATGCCCAAGGACGCCGTGTTCCCCCAACTTGCCGAGGACAACGACACCACAGAGTAGTTATTGGGTAGTCATTTAAGAACGTCCCCAATGACTATGTCACGGATGCGTCAGCGTTTGGTATGCCTGCAATGTGCAGCGCATAAATTCGATGCCGCAGGGCGATGCTGATGCTATAGTTACTGCGGTTAATGAGGGTCAAGAGAAAGGTTACAGGTGAAATCCAAACCTCGACCATACAGTCGATGACCCCATGCAGGTGCTTTTTGCGCATGCACGGGGTGTAAGCGTCGAGCGGCGTGCCGCCCGCGCATGCGTATACATATCCAGAAGCCCCCGGACGCCGCACGCGCGGCCGCGTCCGGGGGAATTATGATGGGGAGCACCATTGAATTATCTGAGTGAGATGCTCAAACTGCCGGTCTTGGACGTCGATGGCGAAAAGCTCGGCGTGGTCAACGATTTTGGCATTGCTACCGGCGAAGTTTTTCCACACGTGACGTCGCTCGCGTTCCGCGGTCCCGGCAAGACGCCGTTTATGATCAGTTGGCGCAAATGGGTCGACCGTATCGACGAGACGGGTGTACACCTTAAGACGTCGGCCACCGAAATCCGTTTTTCGTACCTGCAGCCGACCGAACTCTTGCTTGCCCGCGACGTGCTCAACAAGCAGATTGTCGACACGCAGGGCATGAAGGTCGTGCGCGTAAACGACATCAAGTTTTCCATGTCGGGCGAAAACCAGCTGCGCCTGCTGGGCGCCGAGGTCGGTGCCCGCGGTCTGCTACGCGCCATCAGCCCCGCACTTGAGCATATCGTCGAAGGCTTTATGAAGCACCTGGGCAAGCCGCTCAGTGAGGACATCATCGCTTGGTCCTACATGGACCTGCTCGACCGCTCGACCAAGAACATTCAACTCTCGGTGTCGCACAAGACGCTCGGCGAGCTGCACCCTGCCGACATCGCCGACATTATCGAGCAGCTCGACCCGCGCCTGCGTGCGCAGGTGTTTGCGCAGCTCGATACTGCCCAGGCCGCCGAGGCCATCTCGGAGTTCGATGACGACGAGCTTATGACCGAGATGCTCGAGGGCCTGTCCGATACCGACGCATCGTCGATGCTGGCCATGATGGACCCGGACGACGCTGCCGACCTGATCGACGAACTCGATTATGAGAAGGCCGAGAAGCTCCTGCGCCTGATGGGCGTCAAGGAGGAGAAGGCGATTCGTAATCTGCTGGGCTACGAGGACAACACCGCCGGCCGCATCATGACCTCGGAGTTTGTCTCGCTGCCCGCCACGGCGACGGTCGGCGACGCCATCGAGGCGATTCGCAAGCTCGACGAGGACTTTGAGAGCGTCTATTACGTCTATACCGAGGACCCGAGCGGCATGCTGACGGGCGTGCTTTCGCTGCGCACGCTGATCGTGGCCGACCGCGACGCCACGCTGGGCCAGCTCGCCTATCGCGATCTGGTCTACGTGTCACCCGACGAGGACCAGGAAGACGTGACGGACGAGATGACCAAGTACGACCTGGTTGCCATCCCTGTCTGCGACGAGAACCGTCATATCCTGGGCATCGTGACCTTCGACGACGCCATGGACGTTATTGCCGAGGAGCATCAGGAGGACCTGCAGATCGCCGGTGTCGGCTCGGGCGATAGCGCGTCGGACGACTCGACGAACGTGCTCAGCTGGTTCGTGCATCGTCAGTACTGGGTCGTCGTGTGGGGCATCGCCTCGTGCATCATGGCGACCGTGCTGGGAACGGCGCTCGGCTCCGCGCATCTGGTGGTGTTCCCCATGTGCGCCATGCCGCTCGTGCTGCTTGCTGCCTCGCGCATGGTGTCGTTCGTCAAGAACTACTTCCTCGAGTACGACGGCCACGACGACGAGCCCAAACCGTACCTGGGATTCTTCTTCCAGAGCACGGGTATGGGCCTGATCCTTTCGCTCGTGACCTACCTGTGCGCGCAGCTGGTGCGCACCGCTGCATTCCCCGATGCGTCCATGTTTGAGGAGCAACTCTTTACCGGGTGTTTTAATATCGCTGCTATCATTTGCCTGGTTGGCAACATGAGTGCCGTGATTTACCTGATGGTGCTGTTCTGGCGTGACGAGCATGACCTCAACACGTCGGGCACCGCCATGAACGTTATTGCCGTCATGATCTCGTGCGTAGCGTACTGCGCCGCTGCGGTGCTGCTCACCATGTCGGTCATGGGTTAGGTGGTCGCGTGCAAAATACCAAGCAAAAGTCGGGCACCAAGCAAAAGTTGACCATCGCGGCCATCTTTGGCGCTATGGGTCCCGGTCTGCTGGCGGCGCTTTCGGGCAATGACGCCGGCGGCATTGCAACGTATTCCAGCGCGGGCGCCAGCTATGGCTATAAGATGCTCTGGATGCTTCCCGTCATGACTGTGCTGCTCATCGTGACGCAGGAGACCGCGGCGCGCTGCGGCTGCGTCACGGGCAAGGGCCTGGCATCGCTCATCCGCGAGCGCTTTGGCGTGCGCAAGAGTGTACTTGCTATGGCGGCGCTGTTGATCGCCAACACGGCTGTGACCATTTCGGAGTTTGCGGGTATCGCCAGCGGCCTTGCTCTCTTTGGCGTGCCGGCGAGCATCTCGGTGCCGTTGGTGGCGCTGCTGGTGTGGATGCTTACCATGTCGGGTAGTTTCCAGCGCATCGAGAAGATTCTGCTGCTGGTAAGCTGCGTCTTCGTGACCTATATTGTCGCCGCGTTTATGGCTGGCCCCAACTGGGGTGAGGTCGCGGTCGACCTGGTCGTGCCTAACATTCAAAATGACCCCAGCTACGTGTCGCTCGTGGTCGCAACGATCGGTACCACCATCGCGCCGTGGATGATTTTCTTGGCGCAGAACAACGTGGTCGATAAGAACGCGGGCGAGGACGACATCGTGCTGCAGCGTATCGATACCGTGAGCGGCTCGATCGCTGCTGATATCATTGCGGGCTTCATTATCATCACGACCGGTACGGTGCTGTTCCCGGCGGGTATTCAGATTAGCGATGCCGCCGATGCCGCCCGCGCGCTGGAGCCTATTGCGGGTCAGTGGTCCACGGTACTGTTTGCCTCGGGCCTGGTCGCGGCGAGCTTCTTGGCCGCCTGCGTGCTGCCGGGCGTTACGTCGAGCGCTATCTGCGAGGCATTTGGCTGGGAGCGCGGTGCCGACCGCAGCTGGGACGAGGCCCCGGTTTACCGCGGCATCATTACGGCCATCATCGGTATCTCTGCCGTGCTGGTGCTTATGCCCGGCGTCGATCTGTTCCAGATTATGATGACCTCGCAGGTCATCAATGGCGTGCTGCTGCCTGTAGTCTTGGTATTCCAGGTGGTTATCGCGGCGGATCGCCACATTATGGGTGCCAACCGCAACGGCCGTGTGTGGAACGTGCTCACTTGGGCGACTATCGCCGTGATTACGGTGCTGACAGTCGTCATGTTTGTGCTGCAAGCGATGGGCTACAGCGCTTAACGCCCACTTTTGCTTCCGAACAGGCCGCAGCGATGGGCTGCGGCCTGTTTTTTGTCTGCTATAGGGTGTTAGTTATATAGCAATGGACAAAAAATGCCAAATATGAGTACTGTTGCTAAGTGAATAGCATTTACATCCAAAAAGATAATGAACATA
>CBCTTO010000046.1:0-12384 GCA_965149855.1 uncultured Collinsella sp. | reverse complement strand
GCGCCCTTGAAGTTGAACGTCAGATTGTCCAAATGCGGCCCGCGCAGCGTCGGCCCGTTACGGCGTTTGGTAAAACGCCGTAACTAAAAACGGTTACCGCGGAAGCCGCCGCCGTTGCGGCCGCCACCGCGACCGCCGCGGTCGTTACCACGGTTGCCGCCGAAGCCGCCACGGTTGCCACCGCGATCGCCATAGCCACCACGGTTGCCGCCAAAGCCGCCGCGACCGCCACGGTCGCCGCCACGGTCACCAAAACCGCCACGGCCGCCACGATCGCCACCGCGACCGCCACGGTCGCCGCCACGGCCACCACGATCGCCAAAGCCGCCGCGACCGCCACGGTCGCCGCCACGGCCACCACGGTCGTCACGGCCGCCGCGAGGACCGCGATCCTCGTCCAGGCCCATGGCGACGAGCGGAGCGATAACCTTATCGAGGGCGGCCATCAGCTCGGTGGCCTCCTCGTAAGAAAGCTCGGGCAGGAGCTTCTCCTTCTTGTTGGCAAGCTCGACCAGGCCCTCAGCGGCATCCTCGGCGGCGAAGACGACGATCTTGCGCATATCGCCCTCGGCGTCGTCGATGCGGCCGACCAGATCGGCAGCCTCGGCCTCGGCCATCAGGCCATCGAGCTCACGGAGGCGCATGCCCAGCAGGTCGGACATTTCCTTCTGCTCCATCTTGGGCTTGAGGTCAAGAAGCTTGATGGCGCGCTCGATGTTCGCCATGCGCTCGGCCTTGGCCTCCTCCTCCTTGGAAATAGCAAAGCGACGGCTACGCAGCAGGCGGGCGGCCTTCTGCATCTTGTCCATCAGCTCTTCGTCATCGTAATCAACGGCGGCCTCGACAACCTCGGCCTCCTCCTCGGCGGAAACCTCGTCAGCAGCCTCAACCTCGGCGGCTTCGGTCTCCACGGTCTCGACTGCCTCGACCTCGGCAGCCATGGTCTCGTTCTCGGTCTCGTTCATGATCTCTTCGTTCTCGGACATGAGACTCCTTCTTGGCCCTCTCGGGCATCATCGCCCCATTCGCGGGGCCCGTCGCGCACTCTTTGCGCTTTAAACATTCATGCCTCTCGGCAAAACGTCCATTAGTTTATGGTGTCGCCATCCAATCTAGCTGCAGAATCTATGTGCACACATTAATGCGACATGTGTGACTCGCGACGAGCGTACACCAGCGACGCCACGAACCCGACCACGGCAATTACAGCCGCTACACGCACGGCAGCTGCAAATCCAATCGCCTGGGCAACGTCTGTCGCAGCGCCAGCGGCGCCGGCGGTCGCAGCAGAACTCGAGAGCAGACCGATAAACAGCGACGGGCCAAACGATGCGGCAATCATGTTCCACGTGTTAAGCAATGCCGTTCCGTGAGGATGTTCAGCGGCGGGTAGCGTCTCCAAGCCGGCCGTTTGCGAGGGGCTCAGCACCAAACCGACTCCGGCATACACCACAACGGTCAGCGCCACGACGACGCCGATGTTCATGCTTGCCGCCGTCATCGAGATGGCAGTCTGCCCCACGGCAATCAGGGCAAAACCGACCGGCAGCAGCGGCCATGCGCCACGGGCGTCCATCACGCGTCCGCCCACAATCGAGGTCACGGCGTTGCAGGCAATCGCCGGCAAAATGAGCAAGCCCGCAATAAGTGCGGTCATGCCGTATGCGCCCTCAAAATAGAGCGGCAACAAAACGCTCATCGAGAACGTCGTCATCATCGACACCACCACAAGCAAACACGCAGGCCAAAAGCGAAAGCTCGCCATGGGACGCACGTTAAGCACCGGATGCTCGAGCTTGAGCTGACGGGCCGCAAACAGGCCGAGCAGCACAATGGCGGCGAAAAGCGCCACGATGCCGGCAATCAGATTGGTCGAGAACTCGCCTACGGAATACACAAATGCCGTAATGCCGGCGGCGAGCAAAACAACCGACAGAATATCAAGCGTGGTGTTCGAGCGCTCTCCGACATTCTGAACAAGCTTAACGCCCGCCGCAGCGACCACAATGCCGCCCACCAGCGGCACTACGAACACCGCCCTCCAGCCAAATAACGTGCACATAAGACCGCTAATCACGGGTCCAAACGCCGGTCCTAGCGTAATGCAGGCGCCGCCCAGGCTCAGATACAAACCGAGCTTCTCGCGCGGGGCGCAAGACAGCACCACGTTCATCATGAGCGGGAACAAGATGCCCGATCCCGCAGCCTGCAAAATACGACTTGGCAGCAAAACGCTAAACGACGGAGCGACCAGGCACAGGACTTCGCCGGCGACCATGCATCCGCATGCGAAAAACAGCAGCTTGCGCGTCGAGAAACGGCCGGACAGGAAGGCCATGATGGCCGTAAAAATCGACGTCACGATCATGTAGCCCGAGACGAGCCACTGTGCCGTGGTGGCACTCACCGAAAAGGCTGCCATAATGTCGTGCAACGCCACGTTAATGATGTTCTCGTTAAACGCGGCAACAAAGGCTGCAATATACATTACGACGAGAATCGCCGCAGAGGCCGATGGCGTTACTTGAACTTGTTGCTGAGATTTGCTCCCCATGCATTTCCTTCCTCTTGGAACGACAGTCGCATCGCCCCAGAGGAACGGTCCAGGGCGAAAAATGAGCCCTAGACTTACGCCAGACGCCGTACACGACGAATCTGGCAACATGGTCCAACATCGAAAGATTGTAACGCGGACGCACAGCTTTCCTTCCGCGCTATTATTAAAAGTCCACGAAAGCATAAGGCATGAGGAGCCCGCCATGATTAAGCCCATCATGAAATCCGAGTTCTTTTTGCGCCTGCCTTCCGAAGACGCGGGACCCGACGATGCCGTGACCGGGCAGGATCTCCTGGATACACTCCACGAGCATGAGCACGAGTGCGTGGGGCTCGCCGCCAACATGATCGGTGTGCGCAAGCGCATCATCTGCGTAAAGGACGGCAACAGGACACTCCTGATGTACAACCCTCAAATTCTTGAGCAGGTCAATGCCTATCAGACGAGCGAAGGATGCCTCTCGCTGATCGGCGAGCGCCCCTGTACCCGCTATCGCCGCATTAAGGTTGAGTATTTGGACGAGAACTTCGTCCACCGCATCAAAAACTTCTCGGGCTACACCGCCGAGATCATCCAACACGAAATCGACCACTGCAACGGGATTGTTATTTAGTTCCGCCGATTCAAGAAAGCTCCCTGCAGCAAAACAACTGCAGGGAGCTTTTCATAGTGCGGAGTTTCTATCCCCTACGACTGGCGGTAATGGTCAAAGAAGTCGGCGAGGTCTTCAAGGGACTCTTTGAGTACTTCCATGCGCGGCAGGTACACGATGCGGAAGTGGTCGGGCTCAGCCCAGTTGAAGCCGCCGCCGCGCGTGATCAGGATCTTCTTCTCGTGCAGCAGGTCAAGGGCGAACTGCTCGTCATCGGTGATGTTGAACTTTTTAACATCCATCTTGGGGAAGATGTAGAACGCCGCACGCGGCTTAACCACCGAGATGCCGTCGATCTTGTTGAGCGCCTCATACACAAAGTTGCGCTGCTCGTAGACACGGCCGCCGGGACGGATGTAGTCGTTGACGGACTGATGGCCACCGAGTGCCGTCTGGACGATCGACTGGGCCGGCACGTTGGAGCACAGGCGCATGTTAGAGAGCATGTTGACGCCCATGATGAAGTCGCTCATGCAGCGCTGGTTGCCCGAAAGCACCATCCAGCCAATACGATAGCCCGCGATCATGTGCGACTTGGAAAGGCCGCTAAAGGTGACGCAGGGCAGGTCGGGGGCGAGCGAGGCAATCGAGACGTGCTCGTAGCCGTCCATGCACAGGCGGTCGTAGATCTCATCGGCAAAGATCATCAGCTGATGCCTGCGTGCAATCTCGACGATGCCCTCGAGCACCTCGCGCGGATAGACGGAACCCGTAGGGTTGTTGGGGTTGATGATGACGAGGGCTTTGGTCGCGCTCGTAATCTTGGACTCCATATCCTCCAAGTCGGGATACCAATCCGCCTGCTCATCGCACAGATAATGTACGGGATGACCGCCGGCAAGGGTTGCGCACGCCGTCCAGAGCGGATAGTCGGGGCTGGGGATCAGAATCTCGTCGCCGTTGTCGAGCAGCGCGTTCATCGAAAGCTGAATGAGCTCGGACACACCGTTGCCCGTGTAGATATGCTCCATCTGAACGTTGGGCAGGCCCTTGATCTGCGAATACTGCATGATCGCCTTGCGCGCGGAGAACAGGCCACGCGAGTTGGAATAGCCTTCGCAGTCGGGCAGCTGCTGGCGCATGTCCTTGATGACCTCATCGGGCGTGCGGAAACCGAAGGGCGCCGGGTTGCCGATATTGAGCTTGAGGATGCGCTCGCCCTCGTCCTCCATACGGGCGGCCTCGTCGACGACGGGACCGCGCACGTCATACAGGACGTTGTCGAGTTTGGTGGATTTAGAAAAAGTACGCATGGTGGCGCTCCTTGCAATTTGAGCTGAGGGATGGGGTTCGGGCTTGGAATCGTTGCGGGGTGATGATGCCTCGCCTTGATCGGCGTCGCCGGCAAGCAGCCAGGTAACATCGACCTCCAAAATACGGGCGAGCAGCTCGGCCACATCGCGCCGCGGGATCGTCTTGCCGCTCACATATTGGCTCATCTGACTCTTGCCGAGTTTTTTGCCGAGCATCTCCGATGCGCGGATTACGTCCGACTGGCGAACGTCGCGATCGGACATAGTCTGTCGCAGGCGATCGCTAAACGTCTCTTGGGCCACTAGAACCTCCTTGCTGGCAAAGTTCAATTTATAGAACACGAATTGAACCAAGGTTCAATTTAGGCAGCAGTATAACGCGGCACCTCATTCGAAAGTTCAATTTCATAAGAAAATGCACCGGACTCTGAGATTTGCCCAAAGCGGACAATGACACGCACGCGTTTAGAGGTATTCGAGGAAACGGGCGGCAGCAAGCGAAACATCGGCCGTTCGATATATGGCGTTGATCTGCCGATGGGGATGTCCCTCGAGCGGTCGCACGGCAACATCGAACTGACAGCGGCGCAAGATGAGCGCGGGAAGAATGCTCACGCCCAGTCCGTCCTCGACCATAGCCATAATCGCATAGTCATCCCAGGTCGACAGTTTTGAGCGCACTGTCAGTCCCACCCGACGAAACAGCGGCGTAATCTCGTCATCGGTGCCGCGTTCTAGCAGAATAAACTGCTCGTTGGCTAAATCGGCAAGAGAAATGACCTCCGCCGTGGCAAGCAAAGAGTCTGCCGGCACTACTGCCATCAACTCGTCGCGCACCAAAGACCGCGATGTCATGCCGTTTTCTCGGGGCTCACGCGGGATAAAGCCCAGATCGCAGCGCCCTTCCGCCACCCATTGTTCAATCTCTGAGTAATCACCCATCAGCAACTCATAATCGACGTCCGGGTGATCGGCGCGAAAGCGCGCAATCACCGGCGGCAGCACGTGGGTCGCCACACTCGAAAACGTACCGATGCAGATTTTGCCGCGCATGAGCCCACGCATCTCATCCACCCGTCGCTGCAAACGAACAAATTCCTCGCATAACGCCTCGACCGCCGGCATAACTTGCCGCCCGTCAGCAGAAAGCACTACGCCCTCGCGACTGCGGTCGAGCACCTTAAAGCCCCAATCGGCCTCAAGATCGGCCACCATACGGCTCACGCCCGACTGCGAATAGCTCAGCCGCTCGGCGGCGCGCGTAAAACTGCCGGCGCGCACGGTCTCGAGCAGCACCTGCATCTTTTGAATATTCGTTTCCACGGCACCCCTCCATCTTTGCATGAGTTTTTGTCATGTTAGCCATGCATTATATTCGCTTTTCTTCTAAAGCCAGTTCACCCATAGTGAAGATGCTCGGATATAGAGGGGATGTCAGCGCATGAACAACGGACTGTTTACGTACTTAGCAGCATTGCTATTGTTTGGCTCCAACGGCATTATCGCCGCTGCCATCGCGCTGCCGAGCTCGGATATCGTGCTACTGCGTACGTTTTTGGGCGCACTCTCGCTTGTCACCATTCTCGCCATCACCCAACGCCATAAGTTGCAGGCGCCATCTCGCCCCCGCGAAGCCGCAGCCCTCCTCCTTTCGGGAGCCGCGCTGGGCGCCAGCTGGATTTTTCTGTTCCGCGCCTACCAGACGATCGGCGTCGGCGTATCCTCGCTGCTGTACTACTGCGGCCCCATCATTGTCATGGCGCTCTCCCCGCTCATCTTCGGCGAAAAGCTGACCGGTGGTAAAATCACCGGCTTCATAGCCGTCGCCTGCGGCGCCTTCCTCATCGCGGCCCAAGGCCTCGGCGGCAATATGCCCATCGCAGGTATCGTGTGCGGCATCGCCTCGGCCTTCTGCTACGCGTTGATGGTCATTGCCAGCAAGGGTGCGCCACACATCGAAGGCCTCGAGAACTCCACGCTCCAGGTGAGCGCCGCCTTTGTGACCGCGCTGGTCCTCACGCTCATCACGCAGAGCGCTCCCTCATTCCTGTCCACCGGTGTCGCCGCCAGTATTGATTGGCGCGCCGTTGCCATGCTCGGCATTGTCAACACCGGCATCGGTTGCCTGCTCTACTTTAGCGCCGTCGCCAAACTGCCCGTGCAGACCGTCGCCGTCGTCGGCTACCTCGAGCCGCTTTCGGCGGTCGTGTTCTCGGCCGTCCTTTTGGGCGAAGCCATAACACCGGTCCGCCTGATGGGTGCCGCGCTTATCATCGGCGGCGCGATTTTTTGCGAACTCGCCGGCAAACGTGCAAGCGCCAAGGCTGGCATCGCCCAGACAGCGCGTGCTTAATAGCCCTGCTCTGAAATGCTACCTGCGTATATGAATAATCCCCAGATGGGGATTATTGTCTAAAACACCCCGATGTGCCAAACTGCTCTTATATGTATAAAGATGGCATAAAGGTCTACTGCTCTTGGCAGAGACCGGATGTCTAAGGGAGTCCACGTGGCACACAACAAGCTGGAGGCAAGCCCCCAAGACCAGCGTGGTCAAGGCGGGCACGGAGCCATTCCCCTCTCCGCTGGCATGCTGCTCGTAACGCTCGGCGTCGTCTATGGCGACATCGGCACGAGCCCCATGTACACCATGAAATCAATCGTCGCCAACAACGGCGGCATCGGTACCGTCAGCGAGGACATGATCCTGGGCGCGCTTTCGCTCGTCATCTGGACCATGACACTCGTGACCACGGTCAAGTACGTGGTAATCGCCATGAAGGCCGACAACCACAACGAAGGCGGCATCTTCGCCCTGTTTAGCCTGGTGCGCAAGGTGGCACCGTGGCTGATTCTCCCCGCCATGATCGGCGGTGCGGCGCTGCTCGCCGACGGCATCCTCACCCCCGCTGTCACGGTTACCACGGCCATCGAGGGTCTGCGCACCATCGAATGGGGCCATGCGCTGCTGGGTGACGGCCAGACCAATGTGATCATCATCACCATCATCATTATCTGTGGTCTGTTTGCCATGCAGCGCGCCGGCACCTCGTCAATCGGCAAGCTGTTCGGCCCGCTTATGACGCTATGGTTCCTGTTCCTGGCGGGCGCCGGCCTGTTCAACATGCTCGGCAACCTGTCCATCCTACGCGCGCTCAACCCCATCCGCGGCATCATGTTCCTGTTCTCGCCCATCAACCACTCGGGCATCATGGTGCTCGGCTTCGTCTTCCTGTCGACGACTGGCGCCGAGGCGCTCTATTCGGACATGGGTCACGTGGGCAAAGCTAACATTTACGCATCCTGGCCGTTTGTTAAGGCGGCCCTCATCCTCAACTATCTGGGTCAGGGAGCTTGGCTGCTCGCCAATAACTCCAACCCCCAGATGCTCGCGATGAATATCGTCAACCCGTTCTATATGATGCTTCCCGAGCCCCTGCGCCCCTTTGCCATTGTGCTTTCGGCCGTGGCGGCCATCATTGCCTCGCAGGCGCTCATCACCGGCTCGTTCTCGCTGGTATCCGAGGCAACGCGCCTCAACCTTATGCCGCACCTGCGCATCCACTACCCCAGCGACACCAAGGGTCAGCTCTATATTCCGCTCGTCAACAACATCATGTGGGTCGGCTGCATCTTCATCGTGCTGCTGTTCCAGAACTCCGAGCGCATGGAAAGCGCCTATGGCCTCGCCATCACCGTGACCATGCTCATGACCACCACGCTGCTGACGAGCTATATCGCCGGCATCCTCAAGCACAAGCTGGGCGCCTGCATCTTTGCCCTGCTCTTTGGTGCCATTGAGTTGTGCTTCTTCGCTTCGTGCCTCACCATGTTCTTTGACGGCGGCTACGTCATGATCTTCCTGGCCGCACTGCTGTTCGGCCTTATGTATGTGTGGCGTCGCGGCACCGCCATCGAGCGCACGCAGACGATTCTGCTGCCCGTCTCCAAGTACATCGACCAGCTCAACCGCCTGCGCAATGACGAGACCTACCCCGTGCTCGCCGACAATCTGGTGTTCCTCACCAACAGCCCCGACCCGCTCACGCTCGACCGCGACGTGCTCTATTCCATCTTGGACAAGCATCCCAAGCGCGCCAAGGCATATTGGTTCATCAACGTACACGTTACCGACGAGCCCTATACGCACGAGTATTCCGTTGAGACCTTTGGCACAGACTTCCTGTTCCGCGTGCGCTTGGACCTGGGCTTTAAGGTCAATCAGCGCATCAACGCCTACCTGCGCCAGATCGTTGGCGACCTGATGGCCTCGGGTGAGTTGCCGCCGCAGCACCACACCTACTCCATCTACGAGACGCGCGGCAACGTGGGCGACTTCCGTTTTTGCATGCTGCGCAAGATGCTTGCCCCCGAAACGGACATCAACCGCAATGACCACCGCGTGATGGCCATCAAGTACGCCGTCCGCCGCGCTTGCGGAAGCCCGGCGCGCTGGTACGGTCTCGAGAACTCTGCCATCATCATCGAGTACGTGCCGCTGTTTGCCCGCATGCGCCCGGCCGTTAAGCTCGTGCGCACCCAGGTGCCGCTCGAGGTTCAGATTGAAGAGGCCGAGGAAATGGAAGTCGACATCTTCTCGGACGACTTGGTCAACGGCAACGAGGCCGGTAGGGACATGAACGTCGATCCCACCGAGCTGCTCGAGAGCGTCGCCGATACGCCCGAGCAACAGCAACTCGACGGACTCGAGAGCACCCAGCTCAACGACGCCAACTTCTAACACGCCACCAGCCATTGACGACAACGGCTCCGCATCTCATAAAAGGTGCGGAGCCGTTTTATGTCGCAACGGACCGGTGAGCTACGAACGACGCGGCTCGGGAACCACGAGCCTATCGGGGCTCGCGCCCTCGGCATCCATCAGGCTCACGTAGCGAATCGACGGATCCCCATACATCGCGTAGTAATAATTGCCCGTGCGCGCGCTAAAGCATCCGGTGTAGATAGTCTTCTCGAACTTGCCATCGCCCATCCTGGACGCTCCCTCGATCATCACCACGCCCTCGAGCGAGCGGAACATGCGAACGACGTTTTCGGTCTCGCTCTCCTTTTGCGGGTAATTGGCATTGAGGTACGCCGCCTTTACAAAACGGCTCGGCGAATAGCAATCGCCCGGAATGCCGCGCATGCCGGCACCGGCTCCATAGGGCTTAAGCTCGGCGCCACGCCATGTCGCTGTCTGCGGAAAATCGCTTGTGGCGGTGATATAGGTGCGCAGGTTTTCCATGTGCCACGGGAAGGTCGGCTGGTTGGCAAGGGTGTCGACCGGATCGTCGTATACATGCAGGCCGTCAGCCATCATCTCGACCACGATGCTGCGCTGGCTGTCGCCGATAATCCAATGGAGCAGCGACACGCCCAGCCCCTCTCCGGCAGATTTGGCGACAATCACCGTGTCGCGCAGCGCGGCCTCGACCTCATCAACCGTCGAGAACGTCGCTGCCACCCACAGGGGGAACTCATAGGCCGCGATATTGGTCTTGCCGTCGACAGGGTCCTCGGCATACTCGGCATAACCCGGGAAATTGAGACCCGCCACGGCGAGGCCCGCATCGTTGCCGCAATCGAAGAACATAGGGTAGTTCTTGTAATCGATGCACATACCGATCACCGCGTGCGCCGCTGTCGCGTCGTCGATAAACGAATACGGAATGTGAAACCCGCGCGGCATCACGCGAACCTGTTGGCCGTAGTCAAAGCTCCAGTCGAGATTGCGGCCCAGATACATGTGGCCAGAATTATCGGTAAATCGAATACTCGTACACATAGCGCCTCCTAGCTTTACGTTCTTGCTAATTTCATTGTCTCCAAACAAAAAGGCGCTAAACACAAAAGCCCGGACATGACAACAATGTCATGCCCGGGCTATTCAAGCAGGATAAACTCAACCAAGTTAACCCCGCAGGTCGTCTAAGGGGTCAAAGTGCCGCAGATTGCCACGAAAGAGGAGCGAAGCGTGCTTAAGGTACGCGAGCGACGATTGAGCGGCAAGGTGCGGTGCTTTGGTCCCCTTAGACCAACTTTCCAAGACAGTGATCGATCATATGCTGGATCATCTGCGCCTCAAAGCCCGCGTAGTCGCGGCGGCACTCCTTCATCTTGCCGTCGACAATCTGATCAAAGGCAACCTTGCACTTGATATAGCGCGTGGACTTGGTGACCCCCTCGTGCGTCAGGCAGCTCTCCTCCATCTTGCTGGCGCCCAGGCCAAACACCAGACGGGGGTTGTAGAGCACGTGGGGCTCGCCGGCATCGTCCAGGTAGACGCAAACCTTCTTGGTAACGCCAATCTGGTTAGCGGCAAGGCAGCCGGCATCGTCGAGCGACTTGATGGTATCGATCAGATCCTGAGCAACCGACTCGTCCTCGACGGTCGCAACCTCGCAACGCTGGGACAGGATAGCCTCGTCGTGGCAAAGCTCTTTAATCATACGTTCCTCCATAGGGGTCGTTGTAACCGCTTAAGTATACGGTACCCACACATTTTCATGCGAAAAATACCGTCCGTCTGCTACAAAGCGCCGAACATCAACATGCGCGGAACAACAGCGTCGTAAAGGGGCTATAGTGGGTGAGTTCGTGTCAATCGGCCTAAACTCGGGGCCGAACAAGGAAAGGGTATGCATGGACGAACTTTTTCACGTCAGTGAGCGCAAGTCCACAATCGGGACCGAACTTCGCGCTGGACTGACAACATTCCTGGCGATGGCCTACATCATCGCCGTCAACCCCGCGGTGCTCTCGGGCGCCGGCATCGATGCGGGAGCGCTCGCCTGCGCCACCTGCCTGGGCGCCGGCATCATGACCATCTGCATGGGCATCTTCGCCAACCGCCCGCTCGCCTGCGCGTCGGGCTTAGGCGTCAACGCGATGATCGCTGGAATCACCACCACCGTCTGCGGCGGTGACTGGCACGTGGCCATGAGCGTCATCTTCCTTGAGGGCGTCGTCATCTTGCTGCTCGTGCTTTGTGGCCTGCGCGAGGCCATCATGGACGCCATCCCGGTTGTCCTGCGTCACGCCATCTCGGTGGGTCTGGGCCTGTTCATCGCCATGATTGGCCTGTGCGATGCCGGCATTATCACCGCTGGCGCCGGTACACTCGTCGGTCTGGGCGACATCACCTCCCCCACCTTCATCGTCGGCATCATCTCCATCCTGGTGACGGTCGCCCTCGCCTGCCGCAACGTCCCCGGCTCGCTGCTCATCGGCATCGTCGTCGCCGTCATCGCCGGTATCCCCCTAGGTGTGACCCAGGCTCCGACCGGTATCATCGCCCCGCTCGACTTCTCGAGCATCGGTGGCCCCATCGCCGACGCCGGCGGCGTGCCCGCCATCGTCAAGGTCCTTACCGACCCCGCGCTCCTCGTCATCTCGTTCTCGCTGCTCATGAGTGACTTCTTCGACACCATGGGCACCGCGATGGCCGTAGCAAAGCAGGGCGAGTTCCTCACCGACGACGGCAACGTCGAGAATATCAAGGAGATCCTAATCGTCGACTCCGCCGCCGCCGCTGTGGGCGGTTTCATGGGCGTCTCCTCCATCACCACCTTCGTCGAGTCCACTTCTGGCGCTGCCGACGGTGGCCGCACGGGTCTCACCTCCGTCACCACCGGCGTGCTGTTCATTCTCGCCGCGTTCTTCTCCCCCATCGTCACCATCGTTTCCAGCGCCGCCACCTGCGGTGCTCTGGTCTACGTCGGCTACCTCATGATGAGCGAGGCCTCCGAGATCGACTGGTCCGACGTGTCGCAGGGTTTCCCGGCGTTCATGATTGTCGCCGGCGTGCCCTTCACCTACTCCATCTCTGCCGGCATTGGCCTAGGCTTTATCGCCTACGTGATCGTCGCGCTCTTTAAGGGCGAGGCCTCCAAGATCAAGCCGCTCATGTGGATCGCAGC
>CBCTTO010000045.1:0-13024 GCA_965149855.1 uncultured Collinsella sp. | reverse complement strand
CCGGCACCGCTGCGGTATAGCAGCTCGTAGCTCGAAGGACCAACGGGCGTCCACTCAGCACGGGGAAGATCGCGCGACTCCCAGACGAGCTCGGCGCCGCCCATTTCCAGGCGACCCATCTGGCGGCCAACCTCGTGGCAGAAGCGCGGGGCCGCCGTATTGCGAGCGCGCTTAAGTGCCTTGGCAGCGGTAAACAACTCGCGCTCAGCGCTCCCGAGTGCCTCACGCGCCTTTTTGATCTGCTCATCGCCATCATCGACCAGGGACAGCAGCTCTTGCGAGCGATCGCGCATGGCAAAAACATCGTCCATGGTAGGACCCCACTGACGCAGCAGGCCCTTGAGGTCGGAATACCGCTCACGCATGCGAGCGAGCTCGCGCGGATCGAAGGCGACGCCATCGCGATAGGCACGAAGTTCGTTCGCGCAATCCTCAAGGGAGATACAGGCATCCGAAAGCAAATCGGCAATGTCGCCAAGTTTGCGATCGACGGAAGCCATACGGGAAAGTTCTGCCACGGCGCTGTTCACGGCATCGAGCGCTCCCCCTTCAGAGGCAAGCGATGCATGGGCATCATTAGCTGTGGCAACCAGCAACTCGGCATGTTCGGAGCGCGGCAGCAGTTCCTCGAGTTCCTCATACTCGCCCGGTTTGGGGTCGACCTCGCCGATGCGCTCGAGCGCAAAGCGCGCTTCCTCGACGCGGCTCCCCTGCGCACGCGAGGTCTCTTCGACACGTCGAACCTCCTTAGCGGCAGCGCGCGAAGCCTTAAAGCAAGCACGGTAGTGCTCGAGTGCCTCGAGCGCAGAGCGCCCCGCCCACGCATCGACCATCGCAACGTGATGTGCCGGATCGAGCAAGCGTTGGTGCTCGTGCTGGCCGCACAAATCCATCATCACGCCAACGCGCTCCGAAAGCTCGCGCACACTGGCGATGCGCCCGTCAATCTTCACGCGGCTGCGGCCCTCGGCGGAAAGGCTGCGCTGTACGGTGAACCCTTCCGTGTCGTGCGGCCCGTCGAAGAGTCGTGCCTCGACGCTCGCGAGCGCCTCGCCCTCGCGCACCGTCGACGAATCCGCGCGTTCGCCCAAAATAAGTTTGAGGGCCGAGAGCAGCGCGGTCTTGCCGGCACCGGTCTCGCCGGTCAGGACAGTCAGGCCGGCACTCGGCACCAACGTCGCCTCGCGAATGAGTGCAATGTTAGAAACCTGCAGCTCATCGATCATGACGCACTCCGTAGAACACACGGCTCACCGAGTTATAGAAGCTCTCGGGGCCGTAATCCAGCAGCAGCACATCGCCGGGACCGCGACGCACAGCCACGCTCTCGACCGTGCCATCGCAGGTAATAAACTGTCCATCGATGGCGATCGCCGGCACGCTCGGGCGATCATCGGACATAAAGATTTCGACGACATCACTCGGCGAAGTCAAGAAGGCACGGGCCTGAATGGTGTGCGGCGCAATGGGTACGCAGACCATGCCCGTATAGTCGGGGCTCACGATGGGGCCGCCGGCGGATAGTGCATAGCCAGTGGAGCCGGTCGCCGTCGAAACAACGACACCGTCACCGCGTAGGCGGTCGATATGGTGACCGGACACCGTGATGTCAAACTCGACCATATCGGACAGGGGGCCGCGCGTAAGCGCCATGTCGTTGAGGGCGAAGGTGCGCACGACATCCTTCGTACCGTCTTCGCGCACAGACACGATATCAGCGGCGATGGTAGCGCGACGGCTCACATGTAGCTCACCGGAAAGGGCGTCACTCAGGACCTGCAGAATGTCGCGCTCCTCGGGACTCGCAGCAGTTAAAAAACCCAGGTGACCATAGGAAAGACCGAGGATAGGAATCTCACGATGGTTGAGGATACGGGCAGCGCGCAGCAACGTACCGTCGCCGCCGAGCGTAATGACCAGATCGGAGCCGTCGATATCAGGCGTGCTTTGGATCTTGGATCGCTGATCGGCCGCCCATGCGACCTCGTAGCCCTGGCGCGTAAGCCAAAGCTCGAGCATCAGGCCACTCTCGACCGCCTCTTGCTTGTAGTAATTTGGAACCAGAAAGACCTTCATAGCGTTGCAGCTTTCTCGCTCAAAACCGATACCTGGGATTGAAGCTCGTCGTCGGTGCGGTCGCCGGGGGCAAACCTCGTACCGTACAGGAAAAACTCGACGTTGCCCTTGGCACCATGGATGGGTGAAACGCACACATCGACCGGGAACAGGCCCTTGGCTGCAAAGAGTTCAATCGTCGCCACAAGCGTATCACGGCGGACGGCGGGGTCGGTCACGATGCCGCCCTCGCCCACCAGCGCAGCCGGCGCCTCAAACTGGGGCTTTACGAGCGTGCAAAAAGAACCTGTAGGCGCCAGGCACGCCAGCACCGCATCGATAATGTTCGCGATGCTGGTAAACGAGACATCACACACAGCCAGGTCGATGGCACCGGCATAGCCAAGCTCGGGCAGCTGCGTCACGTTGGTGCGCTCATGCAGCGTCACGCGATCGTCCTGACGCAACGACCAATCGAATTGGGCGCGACCCACGTCAACCGAGACAACGGCCGCAGCTCCGCGCTTGAGCAGACAATCGGTAAAGCCGCCGGTAGAGCAGCCCACATCCAGACAGGCAAGGCCCGTCGGATTGATGCCAAAAGCATCAAGCGCACCTTCGAGCTTAAGTCCGCCGCGGCCAACATAGGGAATGCGCCCCTTCACGTGCAGCGGCAGGCCTGGGATCACCTTAAGGCCCGGCGAAGTCAAGCGCTCGCCGCCACTCGAGACCAAGCCGGCCATAAGAGTGCGAAGGGCATCCGCGCGATCGGCGCAGATGCCCTGTGAAATCAGTTCGTCATCAAGACGCACGCGTTTCATGAATGCCATCAACCATTCGTATCCGGAAATGCGGCCTAGCTATCCTGGGATTCATTTGCCGCATCCTCATCGTATTCCTGCTCGAGCTTGTCGGCCTCACGCGGCGTCAACTCAAACTTGTCGACCATATCGACCGCGCGGGAGCCCAGCTCAATCGCTTCGTCAAACAAATCGAGCGAACGCTCCAAGGAGGTATCCTTGGAGCGAACGGTAGCGATGATTTGGTCCAAGCGGTCCGAGATCTCGTCAAAGTTGCGGACAGAACCCTCTGGCATGGCTACTCCTCGACGGAGTCGGCCTCGACGGCCTCAGCAGCGTCCGCATCCTCGGCCAGCACACCAGCCTCAGCCTGGACAACCGCAACCTTAGCGGCAGCCTCGGCAGCCTGTGCCTCCTCGCGAGCGCGATCCTCGGCCAGCAGCTCCTGGTATAGGTCCTCGCCCGGCAGCTCCTCGCTGCGAGCGATCTTACCCAGCACGCCGTTGACGAACGACGCGGACTGGTCGGTGCCATAGGCCTTGGCAAGCTCGACGGCCTCGTTGATCACGATGGCGTCAGAGACCTCCTCGTCGGTGAGGAAACGCATCTCGTAAACGGCGATACGCAGCAGGTTGCGGTCGGCGCCGGGCATGCGCATAAGATCCCAGTTCTTGGCAACAGAGCGCAGAGCACAGTCGATGCGGTCGATATGCTCATAGGCACCGCGGCACAGCTCCAGCGCATAGGGGTCGAGGGGACCCTTCGAGATCAGGAAATCACCCTCGAGGACGCGCTCGAGCGGGCTGTCCGTGGCCTCGGCCTGGAACAGAAGCTGAAGCGCCTGACTGCGGGCAAGCGTACGCCCGCGATAAACCTTAAGGCTCAAAGGTTACTCCTTGGGGAAAACGAGGCCGTCGATGCAAACGTCAACGCGCTCGACCTCAACGCCAACCTGGGCATCGATGGCGGCGACCACTGCGGCGCGAACGGCCTCGGCGAGTTTCTTGAACGGATAGCCAAAGAACACCACGACACGCACGGTGAGTGCGAGCTTGTCGCCGACGACCTCGGCCTCGACCGCCGGCTCGGAAGCGGGGGCCTTGGACGAGAGCATCATGGAGACAAGGTTGGTGGCAAGGTCCTTGACGCCAACGGAGGCGATGCCCTCGACATCGGACACGGCGCGCGAGACGATGGCGGTCAGAACATCGGGCGAAATGCCGATGCCGTCAATCTTGATTTCCTGGGGCATGAGTCCTCCTAGAAGAGTTGGTTGCTAGACGCGGGAGACGAACTTGCCGTCGCGGGTGTCAACCTTGATGACCTCGCCCTCGTTGAGGTACATGGGGACCTGGATGACAGCGCCGGTGTCGATCGTGGCCGGCTTGGTGGAACCCTGGACGGTGTCGCCCTTAAAGCCAGGGTCGGTCTGGACGATGGTGGTCTCGATGAACATCGGCGGGGTCACGCCCATGAGCTCATCGTCGGCGAAGAGCAGCTGGCAGATGTCGTTCTCGCGCAGCCACTTGGAGTTCTCGCCCACCATGTCCTCGGGAACGGGAACCTGCTCATAGGACTCGTTGTCCATGAAGATGTAGTCGGTGCCATCGTTGTAGAGGTACTGGAACTCGCGGGTGGTGAGCATAACGCTCTCGAACTTGGTACCGGCGTTGCAGGTGTTCTCGACGACGCGGCCGCTCTTGATGTCGCGGGTCTTGTAGCGCACAAACGCGCCGCCCTTGCCCGGCTTAACATGCTGGAACTCGACGATGGTGTAGACCTTGTCCTTAATGCGGAGACCGAGGCCGTTCTTGAAGTCGGTGGTAGAAATGGTAGGCATAGTGACCTTTCTTGTTATGGGCAGAACGCACAAGCGTCCAAATTACATACGAGCGAAATTATACACTTGCAGACGGCGCCTGCAGCGAGCGCATAAAAAGAGAACGCGGGGCGTCCGAATCGATCCGAACGCCCCGCCCCAAACTATCTACCGAAGTAGACTAGCAGTCGATAACGTGCAGGTCGTGCGGGGTCTTGGTGAAGGGCTCGTAGCCGTTCTCGGTGACCACGCCGTAGTCCTCAAGGCGCACGCCGCCCACGCCGGGCAGGTAGACGCCGGGCTCCATGGTGACAACCGAGCCGATCTCGATGGTGTTCTTGCTGCGGTTGAAGTTGGGCAGCTCGTGGATGTCGATGCCCACGCCGTGGCCCAGACCATGGTTGTAGTAATCACCATAGCCGGCATCGCCGATGATCTTCTTGGAAAGCTTGAAGATGTCGTTGCCCTCGACGCCCGGATGGATGGCGGCGACGCACTCCTCGTGCGTGCGGCGCACGAGTGCGTACAGGTCGAGCTGCTCCTGGGTGGGTTCGCCCATCACGACAGTGCGCGTCATATCGGAGCGGTAATCGCAATAGCCCGCGCCATAATCCATGAGAACGAAATCGCCCTTCTCGATCACGCGGTCGCTCGGCACGGCATGCGGGTTGGCGGTGTTGGGACCGCTCGCCACGATGGAGCCGAAGGCAAGGCTGTCTGCGCCGTTGGCGAACATAAAGTTCTCGAGCTCGTTGCGAACCTGCTTCTCGGTCATGCCAGGCTTAATAAAGCCGAGCATGTGCTGGAAGGCGGCATCGGTGATCGACTGCGCATGGCGCATGAGCTCGATCTCCTCGGCGTCCTTGATGGCGCGCATCTTGCGAATATCGTCATGCATCAGCGGCAGCATGCAGGCGACGGAACGGTCCTCCAGACCACGCTGAATACCCTGGTAGAAGTTGATCTGCATGTCGTCCTCGACAGCGCAGACGCGGCACTTGTTGGCCGCGATCTTGCCGGCGACCCAACCGGGGATGGTGCCCTCATCCATGTCGTAGACCCAGGGGCTGCCGGCGGGCGTGTTCTCCTCAAAGCTGTTGAGGTAGCGCGAGTCGGTGTGGAACAGGCACTGGTCGGCCGTAATAAACGCAGCGTGCGGGAACTCGAAAGTGTAGTCGAAGACGCCCTTAACGCCCGTAAGCCAACGAAGGTTGGCCTCGTCGCGCACCACGATGGCGTCGTAGCCACGCTCGGCCATCAGGGCACGGACACGCTCGATACGACCGGCAGGACCGGCAGCAAACTCAGACATGCAGATTCCTTTCTTGTTGTCTCTATATAGACGGGACGGGTCTCAACCGAACGACGGAATCGCATGCGATCCGCAACCGATTGGAAACCCGCCCCTCAACATGATACGAAAGACGATGGAAGTCAATAAATCTTAGAGAAGTTCTTTGCGAGAAGCCAAGTAGGCGTGGGCATGGCGCTCAAGAACCTCGTCCTCGACGCTCGTTAGGCGAATGGCGCCGAGCGCCGCGGGCAGCGGCAACATGCTGCGGTTCGAGCGGACAAACTGCTGTCTGCGGAACTCCTCGATATATGCGGCGGGCTCCAGATCGAAGGCAAGCTCCTCGATACCAAAGTCCTCCAGGCAGTCATCGACCTCAAAGACGTAATCGATATCGAAGTCGCAGGCATCATGTGCTAGGCGCGCCTCAAAGCGCATGCCCTCGGACAACAGCTGGTAGGCGGGGACCTTCGAAGCGGCATCGCCCAAGCAGGCGCGCAGGGTACGCTCCCCCGTCTTGCCAAAATCGAGCGCATGGCGAGCGCTCGGGTTCGTGGCCATCAGTACGTCCTTGCGGGCAGTCTGAGACCATTGAACGGCATTGACGAGCGCGACCTCCTCGCCCGAGAGAATCTCGGGGACGGTCTCAGTAAACTGATTCCAGCGGGACTTACTGCTCGAAAGCATGGTGCCAACAAGTACCGCATAACCGAGCTTGAGGTCCTCGGGGTCCGTCTCGCGAACAAGGTCGAGGTCACACACGACCAAGCCCGGTTCGGGACGAAACGCGATGGCGGGAAGCGCATTGGCCGACGAGGCGACGAGCGGCTTCATAGTCGTCGCGACCGTGAGCATGGCGTCGAACGTCGTCGGCAGCAGCGCGCACTCGGTGCGACCGCACCACTGGTTGGCGCACCAGCTAACAACCGAGCAGGTTGCGGCATCGCCAACGGCGACAACCAGATCGTCGCAGGTAATACCGTTAGCCGACAGGGCGCCAAAGACGGTATCGGCATCGGCCAGCGTGGCACCGAAAGCCGAAACCTCAAGGGGGAGCTGCGACACGGCAAAACCGGCGTCAACCAGCGCATGCTCGACGACCTCGCCAAAACGCTCTGACGAGGCGGTGTTCCAAACGACCATCGCGCGCTTAGGCTTACCCACAGCCGAGGCAAACATGCGCGGCAGCTCCTCGAAAGCGCCCAATCCGACGCGGACATCGACGCTGCGGTTTTGGAAATTGATCAGTTGACGGCGAATCATAGCAGTCCACGCTCCAAAAGCATCTCGGCACAAAGGTAGGAAACGTCCTCGAAGGACTTGTTGCGAATATCAAGGGTAAGGTCGGCAGCCTGGCGATACAGCGGACGACGATGCTCAAACAGGCGCGCGGCATGCTCGGGAGAGCGGAAATCGGGGCGCGTGTCGGACCGACGAATCTGGCGAATAGAATCCTCAAAGTCGCCCTCGAGATACACGCACGTACCCATTTCGTGCATCAGCTCAATATTCACCGGCGTCTCGACGATACCGCCCCCGCACGAAACCAACAGGCTGCGCTCACTTTGGAGCGAACGGAGCGCCGAGGTCTCGAGCTCACGAAAACGATCCTCGCCCTCGGTCTCAAAAATCTCGGTTACCGACTTGCCGCAACGGCGCACGACCAGGCGGTCGGTATCGATAAAACGCCGCTTGAACATGGTGCCCACGTTGCGCGCGAGCGTCGATTTGCCCGCGCCCAAAAAGCCGATAAAGAAGATATGGTCGCAGCCGTGTTTGGTGTGCTGGGACATAGCGAGACCTATTCCTCGCAGGGAAGGTCGCGCAGGGCCCGGCGCTCAAAGATACGGAAGATCTGCGTATACCACAGGTCCTGCGTCGCCTGCGGCTTGACCAGGATGGTATCGACGCCGGCAAAGTTGCCGCTCCACACGTCCGTGTAGAGCTGATCACCGATCAGCACCGCCTCGTCGGCCGTGGCGCCGAGGCGCTTAAGACCCGCCTTGAGGGCAAACGGCGCCGGCTTCATGGCGTGGCTGATGGCCTCGAGCCCCAGCTCGCGTGCAGAGCTCATGACCTGGTCACGATGCCAGTTGTTGGACACCATGCACAGCTTAAAGCCTTTGGCGCGGGCGGCATCGAGCCAAGCGGAAACCTCGGCGGGAACCTGCTCGGTGTCGCGCGGCACCAGGGTGTTATCGCGATCGAGCAGAATGGCGCGTTTGCCGTCGGCCCACAGGGTATCAAGGTCGATGCGATCGACCGAGGCAACGTATCGTTTGGGGCTAAAAATCCTCATGCTAATTCCAAGACTGTTGATGCTCTTCGTAGGTTTGCGAGAAGTACTCCTCGTCCTGCGTAATGTAGAAATACAGGTCATCGGAGTCGGTCGGCTCAAGCGTGGCCTTGAGTGCCTCGAGCGACGGAGAGCAGATGGGCGTGGGTGGCAGACCCTCATGCTTATAGGTGTTATACGGACTATCGCTCTGCAGGTCGTCGGCGGTAACCTCACCACCGGTGACATACATCATGGTCGCATCGCTGTTGAGATAGCGCAGACCATCGAGCTTGCCGGCAAGACGGTTGTAGAAGACCGAGGCCACGTGCGCGCGCTGGTCGGCGTTGAGGCCCTCGCGCTCAACGATAGAGGCCAAGTTGACGATGTCGTAGTCGGACATATCCACACCGTAGCGTTCCTTGATCTTGGCTTCGCAGCTCGCAAAGTCAAGCGACTTGTACTCGGTCTTAAACTGATCGAGCATAGCGCGAATCACGCCATCGGCCGTCGGCGATTCACCCAACGAATAGGTCTTGGGGAACAAGAAACCCTCGAGCGAGTCGTTGGCGGCGCCCTTAAGGAAGCTATAGTCGTCCACGTAGTTGGAGGCCTTGGCTTGGTTGAGGAAGTCTTCCTTAGAGATGCTGTCGTACGCCTGGGCCACACGGTCGGCGACTTGATCGACCGTCAGGCCCTCAGGGATAGTCAGCGCATTGGAGCCCGCGTTGGGGCCTTCCATGAGCTGCTGAACCACCTTAGTCGCATCCATGAGCGTGGTGAACGAATAAGTACCAGGCTTAAGCGACATATCGGCGTTGAGCTTTTTCACCGCCGCATAGTAATCCTTGGGATTTTCTACGATATGGATCTCGGAGAGAATCGAGGCGATGCTGTCACCCGAGGCACCATCGGGAATCGTGATAGTAACCTGCTGGCCTGCAACGACTTTCGCACCCTCACCGCCAAAGAAGCCCTTGACGGCTGGCACGACAAAGAAAACGATCGCGACAAGCGCAAGCACGGCAACAACGCCACCGATAATCATAGGCACCGGGGAGCTTTTCTTTTGAGCACCGCGACGAGCATGCGTGTTGTAGCTCGAGCGGGTCGCCGGAGCAACGCCATGCGAACCACGAGCGTGATGCGAATGCGATTGGGGGGCCTGCGTTCGCTGGGTAGGTGCCTGCTGCTTAAAGCGGGTGCCGCCTGCAGGCTGGGCCGTACGAGCAGTGGGCTGTTGAGCCGCGTGAGAAGCCGAATGCTGAACCGAACGAGCAGAAGGCTGCTGACCCGTCCGTTGAACAGGTTGGGCCGAATGAGAGAAGGACTGCACCGAGCGCGCGGCAGACTGAGCTGCGCGCTGCGTCGGCTGTGCCGGACGCTGGCCAGGCTGGGCAGGGCGCGACGCCGGCTGCCGTGTACGATTCTGCTGGCGCGGATCGGAAGCGCTAGACATGCGAAACCTCCTCGTTTTTACGATCGAGCCACGTCTGCAAAAACAGGCTGGCGGCAATCATGTCGATCTTGCCCCTCATCTGCTTTTCGTTGAGGCCCTGCTCGCGCAGGATACGCTTGGCCTCTTGCGAAGACAGGCGTTCGTCCTCAAACTCCAGCGGAAGATCGAGCTCGTCGGCAATCTTTTGCGCCACGGCGGCAACGCGCTCGGCCTGGGGGCCGGGCTCACCGGCCATGGTCAGGGGGCGTCCGCTTACCAGGATGTCGGGCTCATAGTCCTCAACCAGGTAGCGGAACGTCTTGGCCATACCGGTGACCTCGGCAGCCGGAAGCACCTTGACAGGCATCGCCATCTTGCCATCACGGCTCGAGACGGCGATGCCAATCCTGGTCTCCCCTATGTCCAGCGCGAGCGCAACCACAGCGACTTCTTAGATTCTTAGGCGCCGAGCGCGGTCTTAGCGGCCGCGAGGGCATCGGCGATGCCGGCAGCATTCTTGCCACCGGCCTGGGCCATGTTGGGACGACCGCCACCGCGACCGTCGACCAGACCCGCGATCTGCTTGATCACGTTACCGGCGTGGAAACCGGCCTTGACGGCGTCATCGGAGCCGGCAGCGAGCAGGGCCGGAGTGCCCTTCTCAGTCACGCTGGCGACGACACAAGCGACAGGGCCGGCGACCTTCTGATGCACGGTATCCCATACGTTGCGCAGGTCGGCAGCCTCAAGGCCCTGGAGCTCAGCGACAACGAGCTTATAGCCGTCGAGCTCGACGGCGCCCTCGATGGCGCTGGAGATGGCGTCGGAGGAGCCACCGGTCAGAGCCTTTTTGAGCTTGTTGGACGTCTCGCGCAGCTCAGCCTGCAGGTTCTCCACGCGGGCGGGAACCTCGTCGACGCGGCACTTGAGCGCAGCGGCGGCGGCGTCAACGAGCGCCAGGCGGTCGGCCATGTAGTCGAGGGCACCCTTAGAGGTCACGGCCTCGATACGGCGGACATTGGAGCCCGTGGAGGACTCGGAAATGATCTTGAACAGACCAATCTCTGCGGTATTGGCGGCATGGGTGCCACCACAGAGCTCGCGGGAGAACGGCTGGTCCTCGGCGCCCACGGAGACGACGCGGACGACATCGCCGTACTTCTCTCCAAACAGAGCGACAGCGCCGGCAGCCTTAGCCTCGTCGATGCCCATGACACGGGTCACGACCGGCTTGGAAGCGAAGATCTGCTGGTTGACCAGGTCCTCGACAGCCTTGAGCTGCTCGGAGGACAGGGCCTCGAAGTGCGTGAAGTCAAAGCGTAGGTGCTCGGGCGTCACCAGCGAGCCGGCCTGGGAGACGTGCTCGCCCAGGACCTGCTTAAGGGCAGCGTCGAGCAGGTGCGTGGCGGTGTGGTTGCGGCGCAGGAAGCCACGGCGCTCGGCGTCGAGCGCGGCGGTAACAGCGGCACCGACAGCCAGCGTGCCCTCGGCAACGTGCGCGACGTGGGCATACAGGCCGTTGTGGTTCTTGGTGTCGGCAACGGTCAGAACAACGCCCTCGGCGGAAAGCTTGCCGGCATCGCCCTGCTGGCCACCCATCTCGGCATAGAACGGGGTGCGGTCGAGCACAACCTCGACATCCTCGCCGGCGGCAGCGGACTCGACGGACTCGCCGTTGCGCACGATGGCGACAACCTTGGCGCCCTCGATCACATCGTTGTCATAGCCGTCGAACTCGGTCGCTGCGACCTTGTCCGAAAGCTCGACCCACACGTCGTTGAAGCTGCCCCAGGCGTCGCCCTTGGCATTGGCGCGGGCGCGGGCCTTCTGGTCCTCCATGCAGGTAGTGAAGCCGTCCATGTCGACGTTGTGGCCAGCAGCGCCGGCGATCTCGACAGTCAGGTCAATGGGGAAACCAAAGGTGTCGTGCAGCTTAAAGGCAACATCGCCCGGAAGGACGGCGCCCTCGGCGAGCGCGGCCAGGGCCTCGTCCAGGTAAACACGGCCGTTGTCGAGCGTCGTGGAGAAGCGCTCCTCCTCGGAGGCGACAATACCCTTAACGAGCGCGACGTTCTTGAGCAGCTCGGGATAGGCCTCGCCCATCTGAGCGTTAACCTCGTCGATGAACTTGGTCAGGAAGGCGCCCTCGATGCCCAGCAGGCGGCCGTGGAACACGGCGCGGCGGAGCAGACGGCGAAGGACGTACTCGCGGCCCTCGTTACCGGGCAGGATGCCGTCCGAGATCATAAAGTCGACGGCACGGGAGTGGTCGGCGATGATGCGCAGCGAGCGGCTGGCGCCGGAGTAATCATCGGCGTCATAGGTCTTGCCGCTGATCCCCTCGCCCAGCTTGATGAGATGCTGCATCAGATCGCCGTCGTAGTTAGCAGTCTTGTGCTGCATGATAGCGGCCATGCGCTCCAGGCCCATGCCCGTATCGAGGTTACGGTGCGGCAGCTCCGGCATGGAGCCGTCCTCCTGACGGTCGTACTGGGTAAACACGAGGTTCCAGAACTCAAGGAAGCGGTCGCAGTCGCAGCCAGGCTTGCAGTCGGGGCTGCCGCAGCCGACCTCCTCGCCCATGTCAAAGTAGATCTCGGAGCACGGACCGCAGGGGCCGGTGGGGCCAGCGGCCCAGAAGTTGTCGTCCTCGCCCAAGCGGGAGATGTGGTCCTCGGCAACGCCCAGGGAGCGCCACACGTCATGGGTCTCATCGTCCTCGGTAAAGACGGTAAAGTACAGGCGGTCGAGCGGCAGCTTGAACTCCTTGGTGATGAGCTCAAAGGCCCAGGCGCAAGCCTGCTCCTTGGAGACGCCGCCAAAAGAGAAATCGCCGAGCATCTCGAAGAACGACAGGTGACGGCCGTCCTCGCCGATGCAGTCGATGTCGTTGGTGCGGACGCACTTCTGGCAGGAGATCGCGCCAATCTCCTTCATGGTCTTCTTGCCCTGGTAGTACTCCTTAAACTGGTTCATGCCGGCGTTGGCAAGCAGCAGTGAAGGATCGTCGGGGACGAGGGACGAAGAAGGATAGAGCTTAAGACCGCGCTCCTCAAAGAAGTTGAGGAACTTGGAGCGAATCTCGGCCGTAGTCATTGACGGGTAGTCAGCACTCATAGAGGGAATCTCCTCGGTTTCACATCGAAACAGTTCAAACGTAACGATATTACCATCCCGCCGCGCCTGTGCAAAAAAGAGGGTCGCCAAACAGCGACCCTCCAGCGAAAGTGCACGTTATTTAGTACTGCGCGATCCTTTGAAAAAGGACTGCTGTATAATTGCATATAAGATTCACCCGGAAGGAGCGATCGATGAAAAGCAAACGATTTGTCCTGAATGCACTTCT
>CBCTTO010000044.1:0-13373 GCA_965149855.1 uncultured Collinsella sp. | reverse complement strand
AAGGGAAGAGGCGGGGTATGCCCCGCCTCTTACACCACATCTCTGCGCGCTACCGGCGCCGGAGCTCAAAGTCAGGCTTTCAATGCGCTTTTGTGCGCCCGCTCCCGCACCCGCGGGCTCCGGGATGCTGAATACTCCGGAATTTGCACGTCGCCCCCTGGGGTACCCGCCGGCAAAAAGCAACCACCCCGCCGAAATATGCAATCGGCGGGGCGGTTTATGCAAAAATGCGGTTGTGGTACATTACAGCTCGCTACAGCTTGAATCCCAGGCAGGTTACTCGGCGCTTTTGAGGGCGCCGACCATGTCGATCTTGTTGAGGGTACGATTGGTGGCTAGGTTGACGATAAACGTAAAGCCAAAGGAAAGCACCACGGCGAGCACGTAGCTTAGCGGCTCGACTTCGACGTCAAAGTACAGCGACGGCATCTGCAAAATGTACGTAAAACTCTCGGCCAGCAAGCCGCCCAGTGGCACGCCCAGCGCGGCGCCAATTGCCGTGAGGATCAACGTCTCCTTGTTGACGTAATGGTGCACCTCGCCACGGCGGAAGCCCAGCACCTTGATGGTCGCCAGCTCGCGTTCGCGCTCGGAGATATTCGTGTTGGACAGCGTAAACACCACCACAAACGACAGGCACGCCGCCATAAAGGTCACGAGCACCACGACGGAATTGATAATCGCAAAGTTCGCCTCATAGTTCTCCCAATGCTCGGCCGTGCTCGAGATGGTGAGCCAACCGTCGCTCTTAAGCTTCTTGCTAAACGCGATCTGGTCGACCGACGAGCCCTTAAGCAGCACAAAGATACCGTTGAGGCGTGCGCTTCGACCGAACACGCGCTCATAGGTGCCCTGCGTCATGTAAAGCGTGTTGCCCAGATAGTTGAGCGAGATGTCGCTAACCTTGACCTTAGCAACATTGAGCGACGAATCCTGGACGTGCGCCGTATCGCCCGGCTGAATCCCCAGTACCAGCTGTGAACTCTTGCTCAGATACACGTCTCCGTCACGCAAAGACAGCGGCTCTTTGGACTCATCCTCAAGGCGAACGTAGTCGTCCAGATCGTTCGTGCGGTCATCGGGCACCACGATCAGCTGCACGGTCTCGCTCTTGCCGCCAAACGTAAAGGTAACGTTGTCAGTCATGATCGGCAGCGTCGAAGTTACGGTCACACCGGAATCCCTGGCTGCGCTTCGCTCGTCGAGCGCCGCGCACGTCTGCGAAAAATCGTCGGGATTGGCGACCGCCAGCAGATCGTAGCGTGTGATGTGGCCGTACTGCTTGGGCGAAAGCGCGACCGACGTGTCGCGAATACCCATACCGCAAATCACAAGCGCGGTGCAACCCGCGATGCCAAAGATGGTCATAAAGGCGCGCTTTTTATAGCGGAAAAGGTTGCGTGCAGCGACCTTGTTCAAAAAGCCCATGCGGCGCCAGATAAAGCCGATGCGCTCGAGCAGAATGCGCGAGCCAGCGCGCGGGGCCTTGGGACGCATAAGCGAGGCCGGGGTCTCGGCCATCTCGTGGCGGCAGGCGATAATCGTGGCGCCCACCACGCCCACGGCAAACAGCGCCACCGAAACGATCGAGGACACGATGTCGTACGAAAGCAGCATCTGGGGCAGTGAGTACATGTCGTCGAACACCGTAAACAGGAACAGCGGCAGGCCCACAAATCCGATGATATTGCCGAGCACGCCGCCGATCAGACAAGCCCACAGCGCATAGTCCACGTATTTGGACAGGATACGTCCGCGCGAATAACCGAGTGCCTTATACAAGCCGATGAGCGTGCGCTCCTCCTCGACCATACGCGTGGCGGTGGTGAGGCTGATGAGCACGGCGACGATAAAGAAGATGAACGGGAACACCGTGGCGATGGCCTCAATTGACGAGCTATCGCTCTCGACGCTCGAGTAGCTTGCGATGTTGCCGCGGTCCTGGATGTACCAGGTGCATTCGCCCAGATCGGAAAGCTCGGCGCGGGCATCGGCAAACTGTTGATCGGCGGCGGCGCGACGCTGGTCCAGGTCGGCTTGCGCCTGCGCACGCTCGTCGCTGCCCTCGGCCATGCGATTGATGTTGTCCTGCTCAATCCCAAAGAGCATATTCGCCTGACGCTCAGCCGCGTCCAAGCTCGCCGGCGTGTCGACCGTCAGCTCCTGGGCGCGCGCCTTCTCACGCTCCTCGCGGATCTTCTCGATATTGCCCTTGACCTCATTGATCTTTGCCGCGTAGGAATCCGAATAGGAGTTGAGGCTCTTGGCTCCCTCGACAATCACGTGGACCGCGGAGTAGGAAGAAGATGTCGCGGCGTCCTCGCTCACATAGAACTTATAGTCCGCCGCCGAAGCAGCGCGAAAGGCGTTGACTGTCGAGTCAGAACTTACATCAGTGGGGTCGAGGACCTCAGCCGTAATGGTGTAATCGCCCGCAGCAAACTGGTCCTTGGCGCTTTGATTGGACGAGCTCGCGTCATTGGCGGCAAAACTCACCGTATCGCCGATTTTCTTGCCCGATGCCTTCAGGAACTTCGAAGTCACCGCGACTTCATCGGCGCTCTCGGGCAAATCGCCGTTCACGAGCACCGGCTGATCGATGTTCTCCTTGGAGAGACTTTGCACGACCACGCGCTCGCGCGTTGTGCTCACGGCGGTGTAGGCGGTCTCGGTGTAGATGCCCTCGGCCGTTTCGACGCCATCGACCTCTTGGATGGCGTCGAGATCATCGTCAGTCAGGCCATAGGTCGACTGGACGTTGATATCGTAGACATTCTGCTGGTCAAAGTAGGCGTCGACCGAATCGCACAGGTCCTCGCAACCAGCCTTAAGGCCGCACATCACGCTCACGCCAAGCGCGGTGATGACCACGATTGACAAGAAGCGCTTAAGACTGCCTCGGATTGTGCGGTAGATGCCACGGCGAAAAACCGTCGGCACCATATCGTTTGAGCTTTGGGCAGTGCGGTAGGTCGTAAAATCCTGCCCGCACTCCGTGTTCTGCGCGTCGCGGCATAGGCTGTTTTGGCGGTCCTGGTCCATGGGCGCTACCACTCGATCGTCTCGATAGGCACGGGATTTTGCTGGACCGTTTCACTCTCCACGCGCCCGCTCTTAAAGCGAATCAGGCGATCGGCCATGGGCGCGAGCGCGGAGTTGTGGGTGATGATAATGACCGTAATGCCCTGTTTGCGGCAGGTGTCCTGCAGCAGTTGCAAGATCTGCTTGCCGGTTTTGTAGTCGAGTGCACCCGTGGGCTCGTCGCACAAAAGTAGCTTGGGGTTCTTGGCCAGCGCGCGGGCGATGGACACGCGCTGTTGCTCGCCGCCCGAAAGCTGCGCGGGGAAGTTGGCGAGGCGCTCGCCCAGGCCAACCTGGCAAAGCGTTTGCTCGGCATCGAGCGAATCGGGGCAGATCTGAGCTGCGAGCTCAACGTTTTCGAGCGCCGTCAGGTTGGGGACCAGATTGTAGAACTGGAAGACAAAGCCCACGTCGGCGCGGCGGTATTCCACGAGCTGAGCCTCGTTGGCGGAGCTCACGTCGCGCCCGTCCACCGTCACGGTGCCGGAAGTCGCCGTATCCATGCCACCCAGGATGTTGAGCGCCGTGGTCTTGCCAGCACCCGAGGCGCCCAGGATAATGGCGAGCTCACCGCGCTCAACGGTAAAGCTCGCGCCGTCGAGCGCGTGAATGCGGGCATCGCCCTCGCCGTATGCTTTGATGACGTCTTTAAATTCGATATAGGCCATCGATCGGTTCCCATCTGGTCGGATAACTCTTTAGTATTACCCATTTCGCACCGACCAAAAAGGGACAGGTTCATTTTGGCAGGTTTTATATGGGGAAACGGCAGCTATAGATGAGGCGCCGGGGAGGCAGAGAAATCATCGATTGGGTCAGGCCGACCGCCAAACACAACGCACGCATCTCAATCTGTCAGCCAAATCATTCGAACAGCTGTTCGTTTCTATGATATGATTCCGCTATCTAAGCAGGCCAATACGCAGAAAGGCGGCCAACAAGGCGTTCGACTTTAAGAAGGAATGCAAGGAGCTCTACAAACCTGCAAGCAAGCCGAGTATCGTAACTGTCCCGCCTATGAGCTACGTTGCCGTTCGCGGAAAGGGCGACCCAAATACCGAAGGTGGCGAGTATCAAAACGTCCTGCCGCTGCTTTACGGCATCGCCTATACCGTCAAGATGTCGAAAAAAGGCTCAAGGAATATCGAGGGCTATTTCGACTTTGTGGTACCGCCGCTCGAGGGTTTCTGGTGGCAAGACTCCCCGAGCAGCGACATCGATTATGTACGCAAGGACGATTTCAACTTTATCTCGTGCATCCGCCTGCCCGATTTCGTCACCCGAGATGACTTTGACTGGGCAGTCGCGGAAGCCACGGCCAAAAAGAAACTGGACTTTTCTGCCGTCGAGTTGCTTAGAGTTGATGAGGGTCTCTGCGTTCAATGCATGCATACCGGACCCTACGACAGCGAGCCGGCGACCGTAGACGCTATGCATGAATACACGACCGAGCAGGGCTATGTCCCCGACCTCTCAGACACCCGTTTACATCACGAAATCTATCTCTCCGATCCACGCAAGTGTGCGCCGGAGAAACTTAAGACTGTGATTCGTCATCCTATCAAGCGCGCTGAATAGCGTGGAGCGCCGTCCCGCGCATCAGGTTTTAGGCCAGGCAATCAGCCGCTCCAAGGTCATCTGGCAGCTTCCTTGACGCAGGTCATCGTATCTTATAATTTTATGTCTCTAAAGCTGGAAAGCCTCTCAACGATGCGCAACTCCAGCTCTTTTTATATCAAGAGGCTTAAATGAAATACCAGAAGTCGTGGATATCCATCAACGAACAGATAGCACTATTGACAGAAAACAAGGGTCTTAAGTGCTCTAATCAAAGCGAACTCGAGCGAGCTTTGGTCGAAGTCGGCTACTACAGGCAAAGTACTCGAGCGTTACTCCTCGTACGCGCCCTCAAGCCGCAGCAGCCACTCCTTACGGTCGAGACCGCCGGCATATCCATTGAGCGACCCGTCGGCCGCCACCACGCGATGGCACGGCACGATAATCGAAATGGGATTACGCGCAACCGCAGCCCCCACCGCACGAGGAGACACAACGGGATCCTCGTTCCCCGGCACCCGATGGCGGGCGGCAACACGCTGGGCGATCTCACCATACGTGGCGACCTCGCCACGCGGAATAGAAAGCAGTTCGTACCAGACTTCACGCTGAAACGCCGTACCAATCATATGCAACGGCGGCGTAAACCGAGGTTCCTGCCCTGCAAAATAAGCATTCAGCCAAGCCCAGGAACGCTCAAGCACCGAAGAGGCCGCGCCATTTGTCGGACTCACCGACGACATGCCACCAATACCGGAAACCGCATCGGCACCTTCGATATGCTCGACATCTTCTTTGAGAAGCGTGGAGCCAAAATGCTCTTGCCCCTCAAACCAAAGCCCTGTCAAACCGCGGCCATCAGCGGCAAGCAAGATTTCGCCCAAAGGCGAAGGAAACGTCGTCGTGACCACCAGCGGCTCCTTTCAAAACTCCGCAACATAATACCGCGAATTGTGCAGACAACCCCAATCGACCCCAAAGTCACCCAAGGCAGCAGGCGCGCAGCGCCGCAGCTGCCGCACGACCCCAAAGTCCCCGCAGGCAGCAGGCGCAACGCGCCGCAGCTGCCGGCCGTGCCCCACAGTCCCAAAAGGCGGCAGGCGCAAAGCGCCGAGGCCGCCGCCGGGACCAGGGCCCGCAACAGCCACGCACCCCCACATCAGCCCAGCGGCCCCAACCAACAACGGCCCCATCGCAGACCGCTCGCAGCAGCGTCACCGCAGGCGGGGGCCGGGCTTAGTTTTCAGAACACTCCGCAGACCAGTGTGGCGCCTTGTCCGCAGCTCCGAAGGAGCAGGACAAGGCGCCACACATGGTCGAGGACGTTCTGAAAACTAAGCCCGGCCCCCGCCGGACAGGTCCACCGCTACTCGCAGAGCAGCTTAGCGATCTGGACGGCGTTGGTTGCCGCGCCCTTACGGATTTGGTCGCCGCAGCACCAGAAGGTGATGCCGCGCGCAGCCTCGGGGTTCGAGATATCGCGGCGCACACGGCCGACCCAGATCAGGTCCTGGTCGGACGTGTCCATCGGCATGGGGAAGCGATCGTGCGCATCCTCGGCGCTCATGTCGTCAACCAGCTTCACGCCCGGAGCGGCAGCCAGCGCAGCACGGGCCTCCTCAACCGTAATATCGCGCTCAAACTCGAGCGTAATGCTCTCGGAGTGCGAGCGCAGCACAGGGACGCGCACGCAGGTGCAGTTCACGCGCAGCTCGGGCAGATGCATGATCTTACGGCCCTCGTTTTGCAACTTCATCTCCTCGGAGGTAAAGCCCTCCTCCTTGACGCCGCCGATCTGCGGAATCAGGTTGCTCGCCAGCTGGGCGGCAAACGCGCGCGGCTCGGAAATCTCCTCGCCGCGGCCCAGGGCGGCAAGCTGAGCCTCGAGCTCGGCCATACCGGGAGCGCCAGCGCCCGAAGCCGCCTGGTACGTCGAGACGATCATGCGCTTTACGCCGGCAAGCTGGTGCAGCGGCCACGTGGGAACCAGGCCGATGATGGTCGCGCAGTTGGGGTTAGCGATAAGGCCGTGATGCCATTTGATATCGTCGGCATTGATCTCGGGCACGACCAGCGGCACCTCGGGATCCATGCGGAAGGCATGGCTATTGTCGACCACGACGGCGCCGCGCTTTACGGCCTCGGGCAGCAGTTCCTTGGCGATATCGTCGCCGGCGGCTCCAAGCACAATGTCACAGCCCTCAAAGGCCTCGGGGCAAGCCTCTTCGATCACGATTTGCTCGCCGCGGAACTCAACGGTCTTGCCCGCGGAGCGTGCGCTTGCCAACAGCTTGAGCTTGCCGACCGGGAACTCCTGCTCGTTGAGGCACTCGAGCATCTGGGTGCCCACGGCTCCCGTCGCGCCCAAAATAGCAACCGTGTACTGTTTCATGCTTCCCCCTTTAAAGGTTGTGGCTTTTGCCCGCACGCCGAGCAGGCCGATTATTGTTGCCAGTTTATACAAGAACAGGGCGGGCATGAAATCCGCCCCGTCGAAACGAAACCGAAACGAAACGCCCCGCCGTAGATTTTTGAGACATGACCCAAAAATCTACCGAACAGTCGCTACTTTTTGAGCGCGGCCAGAGCGGGATCGACCGGCGCAGGAGCCTCCAGATCGGAGACCTTCACAATGCCGTTTTCGTCGGAGAAGGCACGGTAAATGGTCTGAATCGCCAGGTCGAAGTCCTTCTCCTCGACACCAATAATGATATTGATCTCGTCACAGCTCTGCGAAATCATGCGCACGCTCACGCCGGCCTGGCCGAGCATGCCAAACAGATGGCCCGAGATACCTGCGCGGCCGCGCAGGTTACGACCGACGGTAGCGATAAGCGCCAGACCCTCAACGACCTCGATCTCGAGCGGCTCGACCTCCTGCTGGATGTCGCCCACAAGCGAGTACAGCGAATCGTGCACATCCTGCTCCTGCACCACGGCGCCAAAGCGGTCGACGCCGGTGGGCATATGCTCGACGGAAACGTCATAGCGCTCGAAGACCGAAAGCGCACGGCGCATAAAGCCAACGCGGGGCTTGGTGCGGTCGCGGGCCACGTTGATGGCGACAAAACCGCGCTTGCCGGTCACGCCGGTAATGATGGGCTCTGCCTCGCCCTCGTCAGCCGTCTCGCTAATGATGGTGCCGGGGTCCTGTGGCGCATTGGTGTTCTTGATGACCAGCGGAATGCCGGCCTCGCGCACGGGGAACACGGCCTCCTCGTGCAGGACACTCGCACCCATGTACGAAAGCTCGCGCAGCTCCTCGTAGGTAACGCGGGCGATGGGCTGAGCCTCGGGAACAATACGCGGATCGGCAGAATAGAAGCCCGAGACGTCGGTCCAGTTCTCATACAGATCGGCGCCCAGGCACTTGGCCAGAATCGAGCCCGAGATATCGCCGCCGCCACGATCGAGCAGCTTGATCTGGCCCTCACGCGTCGCGCCGTAGAAACCGGGCATAACAAAGCCGCCCTGCTGACCGTACTCCTGCACCAACTCGGAGGTACGATTCATGCTGAGCGTACCGTCGTGATGGAACGCCACAACCGTCGCGGCGTCCAGGAACGGTAAGCCCAGGTACTCGGCCATCAGGCGGGCGGTAAAGTACTCGCCACGGCTCACAAGCTCCTCGGTGGAGTAGCCGCCCGAGCGGGCGCGCTCGGCAAAGGCCGCGAACTCCTCACGGATGGGATAGGTGAGCTCCAGCTCGTCAGCGATATCAAAATAGCGCTGGCCAATGTCCTCGAGCAGTTCCTCGCACGACACGTGGTACTTAACGTGCGCGTTAACCAGGTAGAGCAGGTCGGTCACCTTGGTGTCGCCCTTAAAGCGGCGACCGCAGGCAGAAACCACCACAAAACGGCGAGCCGGGTCGGCATCGACGATGGCCTTGATCTTCTTAAAGTGTTCGGCGTCGGCGACCGACGAGCCGCCAAACTTGGCAATCTTAATCATGGGCTGGAGGTTACCTTTCTAAAAAGCCTCTGCGAACCTATTTTGCGCGCTCTGATACCATGGTTTCACCGATTGGGACCAAGGCATCCGAGGAGCAGTGTTATATGGGAACTTATCATAGTACACGAGGACGCACTTTATCGTGCTCAAGTAAGGTGGCAATCCGCACCGGCATCGCTCCCGACGGGGGTTTGTTTGTCTCGGACGAGCTCGGCACCCAGCAGGTCGATATCAGCTCGCTTGCAGATAAATCGTACTTTGAAATCGCTCAAGATGTGTTGGGAATGTTACTGAATGATTACACGGCCGAAGAAATTTCGGCGTGTGTCGACGAGGCATACCGCGGCACGTTCGCGAGTGAAGAGGTTACGCCGCTCGTCAAACTCGACGCTGCGCCGGGCGCTGACGCCCCTCAGACCTATGTGATGGAGCTCTTTGGCGGCCCCACGAGTGCCTTTAAGGACGTCGCCCTGCAGATGCTCCCCCGCTTGATGGCCCGCACTTCCGCCAAGGACGGCGGCGCCGAGCGCATCATGATCGTCACCGCCACGTCGGGCGACACGGGCAAGGCAGCACTCGCCGGCTTTGCCGACGCTCCGGGCACGGGCATCACCGTCTTTTATCCCGAGGGCAAGGTCAGCCGCGTCCAGAACCTGCAGATGTCCACACAGGAGGGCGATAACGTCGCCGTCTGCGGCATCCGCGGCAACTTCGACGATGCCCAGAGTGCCGTCAAGCGCATCTTTGCCGATAAGGAGCTTGCCGAGCGCCTGGAGGCTGCTGGCACGGTGCTTTCGAGCGCCAACTCCATCAATGTCGGCCGTCTGGTACCGCAGGTCGTCTACTACTTTGCCGCCTATGCGCAGTTGCTGCGCGCCGGCGCCATCGAGGCCGGCGACGCCGTGGAGTTCTGTGTGCCCACCGGCAACTTTGGCGATATCTTGGCCGGCTACTACGCCAAGCGCATGGGTCTGCCCGTCGCCAAACTCGTCGTGGCCAGCGACAAGAACAACGTGCTCGCCGACTTCCTGACCACCGGCGTCTACGACCGCAACCGTCCGTTCTTCACCACCATCTCGCCGTCGATGGATATCCTCATCAGCTCTAACCTGGAGCGCATGCTGTACTTCCTGTCCGATGGCGACTGCGAACTCGTTGCCGGCCTTATGGAGCAGCTGGCACAGACTGGTCGCTACGAGGTTCCCGCCGACCTGCTGGCAAAGATTCAGAGCGTCTTTGGCTGCGGTTGGGCCAGCGAAGACGAAGTCCGCGCTGCCATCAAGAGCTGCTGGGATGCGAACGGCTACGTAATCGACCCGCACACTGCTTGCGGCTATCACGTCTTTGAAAAGGTCGCTCCCGCCGAGGGCGCCAAGGCCCGTGTGCTGCTTTCGACCGCCAGCCCCTACAAGTTCCCGCGCGCCTGCTGCGACGCCCTGGGGCTCGACGTTCCCGAGGACGACTTTGAGGCCATGCACGTGCTCGAGCAGGCAACCAACACGGTCGCCCCGGCACAGCTCGCCGAGCTCGAGTCCAAGCCCGTCCGCTTCGAAGACGTCTGCGACGTCGATGAGATGGCCAGCTACGTAGAGCAGGCTGCAAAAAAGATAGCAACCAACTAAACCCCTTATAAGGCGCCGGCGAAAGCCGGCGCACCTTCTTTTATCAGATACCTACCGGGATGATGACGAACGTGCATAGCGTGCCTGGCTGTTTAGTTCGTCGCGAGTTCCGCACGCAAAGGAAAGCACTTAATGTGCTTTCCGTCTTGCGCAGGACTGCCCGAGCAGCGAACTAAACAGCCAGGCACGCCAGGAGGACTCACATGATCAAGATCACCGTCCCAGCAACAAGCGCCAACTTGGGCATTGGCTACGATACCCTCGGCATGGCCGTCAGCCTCTACTCGCACTTTACCTTTGAGCGCGCCGACAAGCTCACCATCACGGGCTGCCCAGAAGAGTTCCAAAACGAGAACAACCTGGTCTATGTGAGCTTTGTCGATGCGCTGGCCGCATGGGGCGAGCCGGCTTTTCCCGTTGCCATCGACATCCAGACCGACGTGCCCGTCGCCCGCGGCCTGGGCTCCAGCTCCACCTGCGTCGTCGCCGGCATCATGGCTGCCGCCGCGTTGACGGGCCATACCGTCGACCGCGCCGAGCTCGTCCGCATCGCCACCGAGGTCGAGGGCCATCCCGATAACGTCGCCCCCGCTATCCTGGGCGGCGCCGTCTGCTCCTTTACGCCGACCGTTTCGCTCCCCCAGTGCCTGCGCTACGAGGTGAGCGATCGTTTGCGTTTTATTACCGTGATTCCACCTTACGAGGTGCACACGAGCGAGGCACGCAAGGTCGTGCCGCAGGAGATTCCACTCTCCACCGCCGTGTGGCAGATGGGCCGCATCGCCGGCATGACGCGCGGCTTGGAGACTGGTGACCTGGACCTGATTGCCGCCGCCAACGACGACCGCATCCAGGAGCCCTATCGTCGCCGCCTGATCCCCGACTACAACGCCGTGCGCGACACCTGCCTTAACGGCGGCGCTAAGACCATCTGGATTAGCGGCTCGGGCTCGACCCTCATGGCTGTGACCGACGACACCATCGTGGCAAAGTTCCTGCAGGTCAAGCTGCGTGAGCAGTTCCCCAAGTGTGACACGCACATTCTGACGTGCGACACGGAAGGCGCCCAGATCGAATACCTGTAGTCGCCGTCCCGTATACTCGCCGGGGAGGCCAGGGGGCTTTGCCCCCAAATCGTCCTCGAACATGGCAGGACCCCCGCTGCGCACTTCGTGCGGCGGGGGTCCTGCCGTCCTGCGGAAAGATTTGGGGGCAAAGCCCCCTGGCCTCCCCTATGTTAACTTCGCCGGCAGCGGCTACAGGGACCTACGCTCTGGAAAGGCGCCGGGCTGATAGTTTGGCTTTTTATTGGTAGGGGCTCTTGCTAGGCTGGAGCACTTCCTAGAGGCGGGCATCGGCTGTGTGCTTGGTTTAGGCGGCGCTGGTTTCTTTGTATTCGAAGACTGGTTCTAGGAGGTCCTCGATGTTGCAGTGGAGGGCTTTTGCTATGGCTCTTACGCTTGTAACCGAAGCTTCATTGATGTTTCTCTGGCGCTGCTCGTACATTTGGATTGAGCGGAGTGACACACCCGATTCGTATGCCAGGTCTTGTTGGGTTTTCTTGAGCCTCTTTCTTGCTAACGCAAGTTTGGTTTGCCTGGACGCTTTCTTCGCCATATCGCAGACGAGACGAGCCACGCGTTCCTCCGAGGCTTCGTGCCAGGGGTAGTACAGGCTGCGTAGCACATCGAATGGAACGACATGCAGCAAATCTTCGAAAGACTCTCCTAGGCGCCACTGAAGGTATGCCAATATCCAGCCTGTCCAATATTCCGGTGTCTTTTCGAATCGGTAGGTTCGATTTGGCATCGGCCTTGATTGATAGCCCGACCTTTCGGCGATAAGCGCGAACAGCTCAACGCCCGATTTTCCCGACACTACCCATGCGTTGCCGCGTTCGAACTCGCGAGCTACGCCGCTCAGGCAAAAGAGTTCAGCAACTTCCGATCCTTCTGCCCCATAATCGTTAACGGCATAGTCAAAGCAGTCGCCGAGGTTGTTCATTGCATCCTCAAGGTAGTAGACGGGGTATGTCCTACTCGGCCCACAATCCGTTAACTCTTGGATCATTTAAATCAACCCTTCCTGCCATCAAATCCCTAATGTCGACACCATCAGAGTCAAATCCGTTTACCGTATCCAGGTACTTTCGTCGAGCGTTCTGTTCTCGCTCAAATCGTTTGGGATAAAACTCAGCTCCCGAGGCCTGCTTCCAATCGCGGAACTTAATCGCCGAGAATGCACGCTCACTCATAAGCGCATATTGAATGCCCAAATCCCCCAAAAACATAATGCGCTGCAATTGCCTGAGCGAGATCATGCCGTTGACAAACTGTCTTGCAAACGAGAAATAGGAATCGTCTGCACGATAGCCTCGAATAACGTCATAGGGAGAAATATCAATCAGGCAGTTATCCAGCAGATAACGAAGCCCCTCGCGTGCTACTGGCGTTGAAACATTAAACTCTCTGTTATTCGCCAGAATTGCAAGCCAGTTGAGAATCGAGAACTCACCTGATTCCAAATCCAAAATCGCAAGGCCATCTAAATCAAGCTCATATCGATTGGCAATGCCATCAGACTCGGTCCGACATGCCCACTCCATTGCCATTTCCTCATGCGGTGTGCAATAAAACCCGCGCCCATAGTCATTGAATTGCCTGCATTTATCCAACGATGGATGATCGACAACAACGTCCGACCCGTGCCAAAGCTCCATATCGACCTCCAAAAATATCACCTCAGTGATAGTTTACCAATAACTATCACTGAGGTGATCTAGATGGGAGCTTTTGAGGGGCCGCGGCCTGACTAAAGGCAGGCCGCGGCAATGCGGCGCTTAAGCTCATCGATGCCGGTGCCGGTTTGGGAGCTTGTAATGATTACGTTCTCGGCCGGAACGTTGAGCTGCTTTTTGATGGCTGCTGCCTGGCGGGCCTGCTGGGTGCGGCTGAGCTTGTCGGCTTTGGTGAGGCAAACGATAAAGTTGAACTCGTTGCCCTGTAGGTAGTCGATCATGTCGTGGTCGAGCTTGCTGGGGTCGTGACGAATGTCCACCAGCGAGACCACCAAGTTAAAGCTGCGCTCGGAGTCGAAAAAGTCGCCGATAAGCTCGGCCCAGCGGTCGCGCTCGGCCTTGGAGCGACGGGCGAAACCGTA
>CBCTTO010000043.1:0-13501 GCA_965149855.1 uncultured Collinsella sp. | reverse complement strand
TCCGGGAATACAGCGGGAGGATCAGCGTCTCCTGCACGGTGTTTTTCTCAATTTTACATTTCATAGGTTTCTTCCTCAGTGAATAAAAAATGTCATAATTGCCGCCGGCACAGCCGCTATGACCGTTATGCCTATCGCCATGTGCAGGATGGATGCAAAAATGCCCGTGCTTGATGCCCTTACTTCCGCGCCGTGACGCAGAGCCACCTTTTCTTTTTGCGTATCTGCACCTCGTGAAAACCCGCCTGCTCCAGACACGCCTTTAATTCAATGTCCTTGTAGATGGTCATGCCGCCGATGATCTGCGTCCACTTCTCGTCCTTGTCCGTATCGCCATTGCTCTCGTTGCAGATAAGAATTGTCCCGCCTGGCTTCAGCGTCCGCCAGACCTCACGGAAGCATCGGGGCAAATCAGGCCAAAAATAGACGGTCTCAAAGGCCGTGGCAGCATCGAAGTGGCTATCCTCAAACGTCATATCCGCCACATTGCCTTGCAGAACGGCGCAACGTCCCTCCTGAATTGCAGTTCGGTTGAGCTTTCTAGCCTTCTCCACGCTGACGGGCGAATAGTCGATGCCCTTGACGACGCCATGCGGACATTTTTTCAGCAGCCGTTTTATGTTCGCCCCGCCGCCGCAGCCGCAGTCCAGCACCTTGGCGTTTGGCGCAAGTCGTAGAAATCGAAGTCCCCACCGCGCCACAGGGCTGTGGCCCAGATTCATCATGGTAACCATAAGTTTTCCGCCGAGGCCCATGGGCTTGCGGGTGTTTTCAAAGAACGACATCTGGCCCCTCCGATTTCGTGCATTCCGCATAGGTCAACGGGAACGAGGCCTTCAGCAGCGCGCTTTTCTGCACCGTCCAGCCGTTTTTCCGCAGGAAACGCAGGTATTCCTCGCTTGTCCACCTGCTGTGGAGGGGGAATCCCGCCATACTCATGAAAAAGGCTTTTGCCTTGCCGGAAACCGAGTTCCCCGCGTGGGTGAAGGTTGGCGCGATGAGCACGCCGTCGTCCTTCAGCACCCGCCTGATTTCTTGCAGGGCCTTTTCCGGATGCGGCACTATGTGAAGCGCGTTGGACGCGATCACCACTTCGAAGGACTTCTGTGCATAGGGCAGGTGGAACATATCTTGTACGGAAAAGTGCAGCTTTGCGGATTGATTGTCCCGTTTTGCTTCAAGGATCATCTTTGCAGAAGCGTCCGTAGCCTCGATGTGCGCCGCCGCATTCACGATGCTCTTTGCGATAAGCCCCGTGCCGGTGGCAACCTCCAGCACGGTTTTTGCTTTCACCACCGGCCGGATCAGCCCATACATCTTCTCATACGCCGCCCGGTCCTTTCGCATGAAACGGTCGTACCGACCGGCATTCCTGTCCCAGAAGCCCTTGCGTTCGTGCATGGCTATCGCCCCCAAACAGTTAGAGCCATCTAACTCTAACACGCGAATCGTGCGGTAAGATAAGGCCAGCCTTATTTTCTTGGCAAAGACGCATCTCTTCGGCTTTCGCTTATAGCGGCGCGAGTCAGATGCTAGGCTGGAGCTGAAGAAGGAGCTTGGCGGACAGGTAGGTCGATACCGGTTCCCGGAACGGCGATCCGGCCAATTACACCAGGGCTCTAGCCATGCAGGTAGGCCCAATCCATGACGGGGAATAGGTCCTTTTTCTCTAGCTCGACGTCTTTCGCGGGCGACGGGTGGCGGTACGACGCGACACGCATCGACAACACTCGGACTGGATTAGTCACTGAGCGGGAGTAGGCTGACAGAGCCAGCGAAACACAAACCAGCAGGTAGAAGCTCCTCACGTTCCTGTGAGGAGCTTCTTTTTTGCGAAGTTTGGTGCAAAAGTGGTTTTGGAGATGGCGAGAGACAGCTTTTATTCAGATGTGAGCGTCAGCCCCTACAAGAGCGACGGTAAGCAAGTCGGATGGAAGGGAACTCTCCACTATCACGACATGGCGAGCTGGATTTGTTCGGCAAACCCAAGAGGAAGACAACGTCCAAGACAACCCTTACCAAGGGGAAGAGAGCGGCCGCGGCTGAGCTTAAGCAGTGGCGCGATGACATGGAGAAAGAGGTCGAAAACCCCGAAACGCATGATTCGGCGTGAGCGGATCGGGGCCCACCGCCGATCTAGAGGCATTCGGTCAGAATCTGGAACACCTCGCTGCGCTCCAGTTTCTTGGCGCAGCCGCCGGTGAGCACGCAGGTGTCCGCAACCTTGTGCAGCGTCTCGTCGGACGCGTCGGAGCCCATCTCGGCGAAGCTCGTGGGAAGCCCCATCTCGCCGATGAACGTCTGCAGGCGGTCGATGCCCTCGAGCGCCACCGTAAGGTCGTCTTTGCCCTTGGCGTCGACGTCCCACACCTCGCGCGCCCAGCGGGCGAACTGCGCGGGCGCCTCGGGGGCCAGGTGGCGGTAGAGCGCAGGGTGGATGACCGCGAGGCCCATTCCGTGGTTGGTGTGGGTGTACGCGCCGTACTGGTGCTGGATCATGTGCGCCTGGAAGTCCGTTGACTTGCCGATCTTGAGCACGCCGTTCTCGGCCATGGCGGAGTCGTATACGAGCTCGCTTCTGGCATCGAGGTTCTGGTCGTCGTCCGCGACGAGGCGCATGTTGCGGACGACGTTACGTTGGATGGTGAGGTTGATGTCGTCGGTGACGTTGCGTCCGCGCGGGCTTCCGAAATAGCTCTCCATGCAGTGCGAGAGCGTGTCGAACGCGCCGCTCATGAACTGCGCGTGCGGTACGGTGAGCGTGAGTGCCGGGTCGAGCGCCGCCCACATGGGTATCGCCCCCAGATAGGCACCCTTCACGTGCGTCTCCTCGTTGGTGATGACGGCGCCGTTGTTCTGCTCGGCGCCCGTGCCGGAGAGCGTCACGATGCAGCCCATAGGGATGAACGAGCTCGGCATCTTGCCGTCGGCGTGCTCGAACGTCTCGATGTCCTCGTCAAGCATCGCCTGCGCGGAGACCACCTTGCAGCAGTCGAAGACCGACCCGCCGCCGACGGCGAGAATGAAGTCGACCTGCTCCTCGCGTGCGAGCGCGGCGCCCTCCTGGCACTTCTCGTAGGTGGGGTTGGGCATGATGCCGCCGAAGTCCACCACGCGCTTGCCGGCGCCCGTGAGCTTCTCGACTACGTGGTCGTAGACGCCGGTCCGCTTGACCGAGCCTCCGCCGTAGGCGAGAAGGACGGTCTCTCCCATGCTCTCCATCTCGGCGTCGAGCGCTTGGTCCACCGCGCCCTCGCCGAAGTAATTCTTGACCGGGTAGTCATAGGTAAATGCGTTCATCGTTGTTCCTCCTTGCCAAAGAAAGGGAGCGGGCCTTCTCCGTGCTAGACGTTGCGGGCCAGCCCGCAGATCATTTCGACGGTCTTGGGGTCGTGGTGGTCGAAGAACGCGCTGCGCCCGGTGTCAAGTGCGGCAATCTGTGCCATCTCGTCGTCGTCCAGCGCGAAGTCGAAGACGTCGAAGTTCTGCTCCATGCGATCGCGGTGCGTGCTCTTAGGGATGCAGACCACACCGCGCTGCAGCAGCCAGCGCAACACGACCTGGGCGACCGTCTTACCGTGCGCCTCGCCGATGCGGGCGAGGACCTCGTTGCGGAAGAGACCGTTTCTGCCCTCCGCAAAGGGCGCCCAGCCTTCCATGGCCACCTCCTTGCCGGCCATGTACTCCTGCGCCTCGCGCTGCTGGAAGAACACGTTGCACTCGACTTGGTTCACGGCGGGGGCGATGCGGCTGAACGAGATGAGGTTTGCGAGGTGATCGGGGTAGAAGTTAGCTGTCCCTATGGCGCGGATAACGCCCTGCTCGTAGAGCTCCTCCATGGCGCGCCACGCGCCGAAGACGTCGCCGAACGGCTGGTGGATGAGGTAGAGGTCGATGTAGTCGAGCCCCAGCCGCTTGAGCGACGCGTCGAAGCCGCGCTTGGCCCCCTCGTAGCTCGCATCCGACATCCACAGCTTGGTCGTCACGAACACCTCGTCGCGCGGCAGGCCGCTCGCACGAGTGGCGGCCCCGACCGCCTCTTCGTTGCCGTAGCTCGCGGCCGTGTCGAGCAGCCGGTAGCCGACCGAGAGCGCGTCCTCCACGGCGCGCTGGCATTCCGCGGCGTCCGGGATCTGGTACACGCCGAAGCCGAGCTGCGGCATCCTGACGCCGTTGTTCAAGGTGATGTAGTCCATGGTGCCTTCCTTTCTCGCAACTTGACGTATCCACCGTACGAGGGGCGTCGCGCCGGCGGTAGTTTCCGTTGGTGAGGGTTCTATAACGCTGGGGTGCGCGCGGGGTTATAACTCGCGGGTTCAGGGCACCGCACCAAAGGGAGCTTCCGCCGAGCGCTCCGCGGTCGTACGGTTGGCGATGAGAGAGCACAAGCCACCGACATGAGGAGTTTCATGATCGACGGCGGCCACGACCGTCATGACAACGCCCAGAAGCGCATGGAAATCCTCTGGTAGCAGCTGGTAGCACATCTGAACCAGAAGCAGGATCGCAAGTGCCACGTCGACCGCGCGGCGCAGCGTTCTTTGCGCTGCGCCCTTTGCTTGACGCGTCATGAGAACAGCCATCCCATGATGTCCTCGTCATGGGCAAAGAGGTAGCCGCCCGCCCCGTGCTGGCCCGCGTCCGCAGCAAAGCCCTGCTCGGTGAAGTAGCTCGTGGGCTTGACATCGAGCACGACCAGCTCGCTGATGCGCTCCTCGGAAAGCCTGCGAGCTCGATAGGCGGCGCGAATCTCCTCGTACGCCTCGCGCGCGGGCCCGGAGCCGTAATAGTCGTCGTTCTCGCCGATAGCCATATACACGGGAACCTCGGCTGCGGTGAGCGTCTCGATGTCGCCGTCCCAGCGCGAGATGGTGTGAAGCGCGCGGCGGTAGAGCTCGGGGCGCGTTCCCAAGACGATGGAGATGGTCTCGCCGCCGCCCGAGCATCCGCTCAGGTACACGTGGTCCGCATCGATGCCGTAGGCGCCGAGCAGCCATTCGGTGAGCTCTACCACGTCTGACGCCGATTGCTCGCCCCAGTCGTCGAGCTGGGGCGAGGCCACGATCATGTCGGCGATGTAGTCGTTCGCCACGAAGGGGTAACCCTCCTGAAGATTCGCCCCCACGCCCTGGAAGTAGAGCCCCTCCCAGCCGGGGCAGGCCACGTAGAGCGCATAGGGCACGGACCCGTCGTAGGAGTCAGGCACATGGAGCGAGAAGTGCAGCGTCCTGCCCGATGGCGTCTGCAGGGCGTCGTCAACGACGAAGCCGCGGTCTGTCTGCGATCCCTCCGTGAGGACGTAGCCGCCAAGCTCACGGACATCCGCGGCCTCCCTGGGGTCTGAATCGCCACCTCTCGACGCCACCGAATCCTCCACTGCAGAGCATCCGGCAAGAGCAGGGGGCGCCGAGGTAGCAAGTGCAAGGAAAGTCCTTCTCGTTACATTCATGCCCCAACCTCTACGAGCCGGTAACCGCGGCTGCCCAGCCCGATCTTCTCGGCGTGCTCGAGCACGTGCTCGCCGCCCAGGCTTTCGATGCGCTTGATGAGGTCGGCCGAGTCGTCGTCCGAGCTGTAGACGAGGTCGACACAGGCCTGATCGAGTGCCACCGGGTCGGCGCTCGCCAGAATCCCGATGTCGGCCATCTTGGCGGGCGCCGGGTGAGAGTCGCAGTCGCAGTCAACGGAGAGGTGGTTCATCACGTTCACGAAGAGCATGTTGCCGTTCGTGGCATCCATCACGGACTTCGCCGCCTCAGCCATGCACTCCTGGAAGGCACTCGTGTCGCCGCCCCAGGGGCTGCTGTGGTTCCGGCCGTCCGTGTGGATGAGGCACTTGCCCTCGCGCGACGCCCTACCGATGGAGATGTTCTTGAGCGCGCCGCCAAAGCCTGCCATCGCATGACCCTTGAAGTGCGAGAGGATGAGAAACCCGTCGTACTCGGGAAAGTGCGCGCCCACGAGGTTCTCGGTGAGATGGGTGCCGCCCTCGACGGGAATGGAAGTCGAGCCATCCTCGTCCATGATCTGGACCTCGGCGATGTCCGTGTAGCCGTGCTCGGCCGCCACCTCCAGGTGGTGCGTGGTCTCGCCGCGCTCGCCGCCGTAGGCGGTGTTGCACTCAACGATGGTGCCGCTTACGGCGTTCACGAGGTCGGCGATGAGCGCCGGGTCGAGCGGGTTGCTCCCGGGTTCACCTGTGGAGAGCTTCACGCCGATGCGCGGGCCGGTGAGGCTCCGTCCGATGGCGGCGTAGACCGCCTGGATGGCCTGCGCGTCGATGGCGCTCGTGAAGTACACGGCGGGAACCGCGGGTGCGCTCCCCGTCGAAGCCTCTTCGGACGTAGCGTGGTCCTCGTGCGCCGTGTCATCGACCGTGCCCTGCGGCTTTGCGCCGCCCGCGCAGCCGACCAGGCCTCCCCCGAGTACCAGCCCGCCCGCAGCGAGCGCGGCAGCCTCGATAAAGGACCTGCGTGAAAGATGACTTACGTGCATAGTTCCTCCTTCTAAATGAAATCAAGTCGGAGCCGCAGGCTTTCGGCATAGCGAGAAGCGCATCAGCGGCCGCTGTTGGCTTCTTGCAGCTCGGCAAGGGTCACGTGCTCGTTGCGGAAGCGCGCCACGTAGAGGCAGTTGCCCGTCCCGGTGAAGTATGGGATCATCCGAAACTCCCAGATTGTCAGCGGTCTGCCATCTTCAATTGCCTATGCCAAGCCGAGACCGGCGACCCAATCACGAACCTCGGACTCGTTTGCACTGGACGAGAAGCGCTGGCCCTCCTGCCACTCCCCGCTGCCCGCGGCCTCGGCGAGTAGCTCGCCGCTCTGGCCAAGACCCGAGGAGGAAGAGGTGCAGAACGGGACCACCGTCTTGCCGTCCCAGTCGTTGCCTGAGATGAAGTTGTCGATGGGCCAGGCCGCGATGCCCCACCAGATGGGATACCCCACGAGCACGGTGTCGTAGTTCTCCCAGCCGTCCGGCGTGACCTGCGTAAGCTTGACGTCGCGCAGGCTCTCGTCCTCGTGCTCGCGGGTCACGCGGCTACTGCCATCGGTCCAGTTGAGGTCATCGTTGGAGTAGGGCTCCGTAGGCGTCACCTCAAAGAGGTCGGCGCCGAGCTCGTTGGCGATGGTCTGAGCTGCGGCAGCGGTGTGGCCCTGTGCCGAGTAGTAGGCCACGAGGACGTTGCCGCCTGCAGCGGGCACGGCGGCGGGCTCACCCTCGACAGTCGGCTGGTCCTTGGCGGCGGTTTGGTTGCCGTCACCCTGGCTGCAGCCGGAGAGCATCGTTGCGCATAGCGCGGCTCCGAGCAGGAAGTTTCTTCTAGTCACGGTCGGGTTTGCGGTCATGGGGCGCCTCCTTCGTTGGCTCGGTTGGTCCGTTATCGTCTGCGCGCTACTCCTGCGCATCGAAATCGGGGCGCATGGCCAGGTAGCCCGCGAGTGCTTCCTCAGTGGCGGTGTAGTAGGTCATGGTCCCGTCGAGCTTGGCAATCTCGGCCATCTCGTCTTCGGTGAGGGAGAAGTCGAAGATGTTCGCGTTGTCGGCGATGTGGGCGGGGTTCTTGGAGCCGGGGATGATGGAGGTGCCCATCTGCACGTGCCAGCGCAGGATCACCTGGGCCGGGGTCTTGCCGTACTTCTCGGCGAGAGTGACGAAGACGGGCTCCTCCAGAAGACCTTTGTCGCCGTGGCCGAGCGGGTACCACGCCTCGATCACCGTGCCGTACGGCGCGAGGTAGGCGCGCAGGTCGCGCTGGGCGTGATAGGGGTGGCACTCAACGGTCACGAGCTGCGGCTTGATGTCGGCGACCTCGATGACCTCGGCGATCTTGTCTTGCGGAAAGTTGGAGAGGCCGAGGGCGCGCACCTTGCCCGCGCGGTACGCCTCCTCCATCGTGCGCCACGCGGCCAGGTAGTCGCCTACCGGCTGGTGCAGGATGAGCATGTCGACGTAGTCGAGCCCCAGGCGCTGGAGCGTGGCGTCCACCGCCGGCATGCCCGCGTCGTAGACGCTCGGCCAGAGCTTGGTGGAGACGAAGATCTTGTCGCGCGCGATGCCGCTCTTGGCGATGGCACGGCCCACGGCGCGCTCGTTCATGTAGGCGTTGGCGGTGTCGATGTGCTCGTAGCCGGCCGCGAGCGCGGCGGTTGCGGCCGCCTCGGCCTCGACCGGGGTCATGAGGAAGGTGCCTAAACCCTCGATGGGCATCTCTACGTCGTTGTTGAGCTTCAGATACTCCATGGTCTCCTCCTTAATGGCGACTATCCGAATACAACGCTACGGCGTTTACTGACGTGCGAGAAGTTCACGTTGGAATGATGGATATAACCATGGGGTATATACGGCACATAATGCGTGACAGGAGGATCGATGTACAACCCACAGCTTGACACTTTCATCCGCGTGGCGGAGGCGGGCAGCTTCTCCAAGGCGGCACAAGAGTCCTTCATCACGCCCACGGCCGTCATTAAGCAGATGAACCTGCTGGAGTCGCGGCTAGGCCTTACGCTGTTCCACCGATCGCATCAGGGGCTTTCGCTTACGCGAGCAGGCAGGTCGCTGCTCGCCGACGCCCGCCATATCGTGCAGTACTCTCAAGAATCAATCGCACGCGCCCGCGTCGCCGAGCGTGGAGAGAAGCGCATCATCCGCGTGGGAGTGTCGCTCATGACGCCCAGCACGCCGCTCACGAAGCTGTGGCCGAAGGTGAAGGAACGTTGCCCTGGCATGAGCCTTCAGGTGGTCACGTTTGAAAACACACCCTCGGCGGCGCGCGGTTTGGCGAACCTCGGGCAAGACATGGATATCGTGGCGGGGATTTTCGACGATGCCTTTCTTAAAGAGCGCGGGTGCCTGGGCCTCGAGCTTTCGCGCGAGCCGCTCTGGTGCGCCGTTCCCGTCGACAGCGAACTCGCCAAACGCGACATCATCACATTCGACGACCTCCACAATCACAGTCTTATGCTTATACGCCGGGGCTGGAACGCCGAAATCGACCGCGTGCGCGACGAGATACTCTTGCATCATCCTCAAATCGCGCTCGTAGACTTCCCGCAATATCGGGCGGAGGTGTTCAATCGCGGCGCGAACGAGGACCTCGCGCTTGCGACGCTGCCGTTGTGGGCCAACGTCCACCCCATGCTCAAAACCGTCCCTACCGATTGGGACTGTCTCGTGTCTTACGGGCTGCTTCATTCGCCGCACCCCGCCGACCATGTGCGGGAGTTCCTCGATGCGGTGTCTGCCGCGCTCGAGGCAAAGCCTCGATAGGCAATCGCGAGCAGATGCGCTTATGCCTATGGGCACAACGGCCTCCGGACCCTTTGGTTCGGAGGCTTTCTTTTTCGTTATGCCCGGAAAGAGCTCCTTGCCGGAGTCCCATGGGTAGCGAACGGCTTTATCAAGCGTGCGCGTTTTCGTAGGCGCCGTTGATTTCTTCTGGCAAATTGTCGGGAATCAGCGCCTTCACCCTATCCTCGCTGCCATTTTGGATTGCTTGCTCGTAGTACCAGCATTTGAACTTCAGCATATCCAGCGCGCGGTTCATCTTCGCGATCTCCGACTCCGTGTGGGCCCTGCGCTCCTCGAACATGGCCTTGCGCTTGGGATAAGTGGACGGGCCCTCCGCGCACCATTCCATGAACAGGCGGATGTCCTTGATCTCCATCCCCGCCTTCTTCAGGCATTCGATGACCCGAAGCGCCTCGAGTTCCGCATTGCCGAATCGGCGAATGCCGGACGCCCGCTCCAACCCCGGGAACAGCCCCTGCTTGTCGTAATACCGCAGCGTGGAAACGGGCAAGTCGAACATCTCCGCCACCTGTCCGATCGTGTACATGGGTCCTCCGAATAAAACTCGAATTCTCTCCTTGACCTAAAGTCAGGTTTAGGTATTAGCGTCATTTTCGTCAATGCAAATTGGGGTTGCAAGGAGTGCATCTGCCGGCGACGGCAGCGGATGACGGACGCCCCGCGCTGGAACAGGCGCGACGAATGGGCATGGGAATCTAGGCGGCCGCTTGGTCGCGCGGAAACGGATTCGTGTCCAGAACCATCGACAGGAGGAATCAAACATGGCGATCAAACAGACGGCGGGTAGGGACGCCCTGGGGGACTTCGCCCCCAAATTCGCCCAGCTCAACGATGACGTGCTGTTCGGCGAGGTGTGGAGCCGAGAGGGCAAGCTCTCTTTGCACGACCGCAGCGTGGTGACGGTGGTGGCCCTGATGGCACAGGGGCTGACGGACTCCTCGTTCCAATATCACCTGATGTCCGCGAAGAACAACGGTGTGACCAGGACGGAGATAGCGGAAATCCTTACGCACGCGGCGTTTTACGCGGGCTGGCCCAAGGCGTGGGCGGCCTTCCGCATGGCGAAGGAGGTCTGGGCGGACGAAGGCGACGTCGCCGAGGCAAGGACCCGACACCAAAACGAGATGGTCTTTCCCATCGGTGCTCCCAACGACGCATTCGCGAAGTACTTTGTCGGGCGAAGCTACCTCGCGCCCCTTTTCACCGAGCAGGTCGGCGTCTACAACGTGACGTTCGAGCCCGACTGTCGCAACAACTGGCACGTCCATCACGCCAAAAGCGGTGGCGGACAGATCCTCGTCTGCGTGGCTGGCCGAGGGCTTTACCAGGAATGGGGCAAGCCGGCACGGGAGCTGCACCCTGGCGACGTGGTCAACATCGCCCCGGGCGTGAAGCACTGGCACGGAGCCGCGCCCGACAGCTGGTTCTCCCATCTCGCGCTGGAGGTTCCGGGCGAGGAGGCCTCCAACGAGTGGCTGGAGCCCGTGGACGATGACGCATACCTTAGGGCGGCTAACAAGGAAGCATAAGCATGGAGCAGCTGAATCTGACGCAGGAATGGGACAAGGTGTTCCCCAAAAGCGACAAGGTCGAGCACGGCAAGCTGACCGGGGACAACAAGGAGCTGCTCATCATCCCCGGCGCCAGACATACCGACCTCTACGATCAGATAGACGTCATTCCGTTTGCGAAGCTGGGCGAGTTCTTTGGGGAGTATTTGAAGTGAGGCGCACCTTGATTCAATACCAAGCCTCCAGCAACGATTCTTCCAGTCATGGTCACAGCATGAGACTTCTGACCTGCGGAAACGCGCAGGACGGTATTGCCATTTTAGCGATCTGATTGCGCCGTAGTCCGTTTTGGAAGGGTCACGAGCATCACGGTTCCGTTCTCGGAACTCGATTCGACTTCCGCGGTGCCGCCATGGAGCGTCGCAATCTCCCAAACAAGCGCTAGCCCGAGCCCTGCGCCGCCGTATGCCCTGCTGCGGGATTTATCCAGGCGAAAGAACGGCTGGAAGATGCTCTCACGGTACTGCTTTGGCATTCCCGGGCCCTGATCCTCGACTCGCAGGAACACGTGGCTGTCGTTGTCGCGGATGGAGACGTTGACAGTCGAGCCAGGGCGGCTGTAACGGATGGCATTTTCGACCAGGTTAAACACCAGCCGATAGAGAAGCGTGTCGCTTCCGATTATCAGAGCGCATCCACTGCAATTGAGGGCGATGTCTTTATGCTCGGCGAGCGGAGCGAGGTCGGTGAGGACTTCTTCGGACAGGGGGCCAAGCTCAATATCGTCCTCGCAGGGGACGCTGCGGAGCTCACTCATCTCAAGCAGCACCTTGGTCATTCGCGACATCCGCTCGGTTTGTTCTTGTAACAGGCCGAGCAGCTCGGCTGTTTGGGGTTGCGATGTGGGGTGTTCGGAGACAAACAGTTCAATCTGCGCTTGCATAAGGGCGAGCGGGGTGCGCAGCTCGTGTGCGGCGTTGCCGGTAAACTGACGCTGTGCAGAGAACCCCTCGCCAAGACGGGCGATCATGTCATTGAAAGAGGCGCTGCATCGTTGTAGCTCGGCGGGCACATCTTCGCTGAGTCTGATTTCGCTCAGGTTGTCAGGCTGCACGCGCTCTACCTGGGCGGCAAAATCCCGTAGCGGCTTGAGCGCGCGGCCGCTCACAAAGTATGCCAGCACGCCGCCAAGTAGCGTGACTCCAGCCGTGATGCACCAGGCTGTCGCGCCAAAAGATTCCTGTGCGTCGTTTACGACGATCGTGACCTCGTCATCGAGGGCTGCTTTTGTTGGGTCAAACGCCTGGGGCGAATCTGCGCCGGCAGCGTTAAAGGCCGAGATGTCGCTGCCGATGGCATCCATGTGGCGCATGCCCGCATAGCCGACCAAGCAGTTCATCAGCACGCACGCCGCGCACGTGAGCAGCGCCGTCATGATCGTTATGCGCCATCGCAGCGAAAGCCTCTTCATTCGCCGTCCTCCATAACGTAGCCCTCTCCGATGCGGTTGCGAATCGGGTCGTATCCCAAAGCGCTGCGCAACTTTTTTCGGAGCGACGAGATGTGAACGCGGGTTGCGTTGCTAAAGCTGTTCACGGTGCTATCCCAAACGTGCTCGATAAGCTCCTCTTGGCTTACCGGTCGTCTCTGATTAAGCATCAGGTATTCCAAGATTCCCGTTTCCTTGCGTGTAAGAGATAGAGCCTCACTGTCCACGGAGGCGATGCGCGCCTTGGTGTCAAAGCTGAGCTTTCCGCAGGTTAATACTATGTCGCTTTGTGCAAAGCGCCTGAGGGTAAGGCTGCGGATCCTTGCCGCAAGCTCATCCAGATGAAACGGCTTGGTGAGGTAATCGTTGGCGCCGGCATCGAGTCCAGCGACTTTATCGGATACTTCGCCACGCGCGGACAGAATCAGAACCTTGGTCTCGCAGTCGGTTTTCCTAAGTTCCCTGAGCACGGTCATGCCGTCGATACGGGGGAGATTGAGGTCGAGTACCACGAGGTCAAAGACTTCGATGCCCAGCAGATCGAGCGCCTCCCGTCCATCGTGGCAGCAGTCGACGCTGTATGCCAGGTTTCGCAAGCTGCGTGCGATCGTGTCGCACAGTGCTCGCTCGTCTTCGACGATCAAAATACGCATAACAGTCTCCTTGCACATTCCAAATCGCGCTTAACACGGATTTTATGGTCGATATGGTCCAATGGTCGCGTAACGAAAGGAGTGGTCAGGTTGTTCAAAGCGGTAAAGCCCGTGGTACAGGTCGCTTTGTTGATCGTCGGAATTGCCATGGTGTGCTTTGGCGCTATGCGTGGCGAGGCGGATGCCGTGCTGGCCAAGGCGATTAGGCTGTGCTTGGAGTGTATCGGAATTGGATAAAAGAGAAAACGCTGCGTCGCATATTTTGGCCCGATTTCGTGGATTCATTCAGACGGCGGCGACGCTCGTCACCAACATTCACGTGTCAAACTTTGCCAAGGGCGGCATCTATCAGGGTGCGGGAAAAACAGTCTGCGTACCTGGGCTTAACTGCTATTCGTGCCCCGCGGCATCGGGTGCGTGCCCCATTGGGTCGTTCCAGTCGGTGGTGGGTTCATCCAAGTTCAACTTTTCTTACTACGTTACCGGTACGCTCATTTTGCTCGGCGTGCTGCTGGGACGCTTTGTATGCGGCT
>CBCTTO010000042.1:0-13533 GCA_965149855.1 uncultured Collinsella sp. | reverse complement strand
CACCAATCACCCTGGCAGCATACAATCCATCAGGCGCCCCTTACGCGGGCGCCTTTTACATGGGGAGATGATTCACATGCAGATCAACAAGGTCGCCTTTATCGGCAAGGGCGGCGTCGGCCTGCTCTACGGCAGCATGATCGCCCGGGCGCTCGGCAACGACGCCGTCGAATACGTCATGGATGATGCCCGTTTTGAGCGTCATGCGAACGACGCGCTCACCGTCAACGGCAAGCCCTGCGATCTCACGTCCGTCCGTGCCAGCGAGGCGACGCCCGCCGATCTGGTCATCCTGACAGTCAAGACCACCGGTCTCGACCAAGCACTCAAGACTATGGAGCGCGTCGTGGGACCCAACACGCTCATCGCCTCGCTGTGCAACGGCATTACGAGCGAGCAAAAGATTGCTGAACGCTTTGGCTGGGAGCATACCGTTCTTGGTATCTGCCAGGGCATGGACGCCGTGTTTCTCAACGGCGCGCTCACCTTTACCAATGCGGGCGAAATCCGCTTTGGCGCGGCGGCCGGCACGAACCCCGCAACCATCACCGCGATCGACGAGCTCTATACGCGCTGTGGCATCGCCCATACCGTCGAGGACGACATCGCCCACCGCATGTGGGCCAAACTCATGCTCAACGACGGCATCAACCAGACCTGCATGGCCTACGGCGGGACCTACGGAAGCGCCACGGAGCCGGGCTCCGAGCAGCGTCACTGCTTTGTTTCCGCCATGCGCGAAACGCTTGCGGTCGCCAACGCCGAGGGCGTTGAACTGACCGAGGCAGACCTGACGCAAATGGTGCACCTCATCGAGGGAATCGACCCCGCCGGTATGCCCTCGATGGCTCAAGACCGCATCGCAAGGCGCAAAACCGAGGTTGATGAGTTCGCGGGCACCATCTGCCGCCTCGCAACCAAACACGATATCCAGGCACCGCAAAACGAGTGGCTCTATCGGCGCATCCGCGATATCGAGAAAAGCTGGTAGCGCCGACGCGCCGCATTCAACAGCCTTAACAGCAAAACCGCCGCAAGGGAACCTTTCCCCTGCGGCGGCCTTCATCTTCGTCTATGACCGGCGGCCGATCTCACAACAGTTAGCGTTGCGACCCCGGCACCTCGTCCTCATCGTCGCGGCAAAGAACCACGCCTGCGCTTCCCAGCAGCGTGGCCGCGATCAGCGCGCCGACCACGATAGGAGCAGCCCCGCATGTCCCCTGCATGCCCGCGACGAGCGCGGCCGTGGGACCAAGGCAGCCAAGCATCAACGCGACGGCGGCAACGGCAATATCTCGAGCATTCACAAGACCACTTCCTCCAAGAGAAAGACCTTATTTCTCAAGAACCAGTGTGCCCCGCATCCATACGCCCAGCGTACCGCCACGGTAAGGGCTCTGTTAACTCAAACGCATACATAGAACGGACGTCCTTACGTTGCCCTAAAGCTCGGTAAAGACGCCCGTCCGCCAAATATCCGTGATGCAGAAAAATTACCAACCGGTGTAGTAATCGGTGGTTCCGGCAGCGCAGCCGGAGTCATAGACCTTGCAATCACCCTTGGAGCCCGTAAAGGTCGAGCCCTGGGCCATATCGCCCGCGGCAACAACGTAATAGCCGTCGGAATCGCGCCAGAAGCCCTCAGAATCCTGAGTCCATTCGCCCGTGCGATAGTGATAAAGCACATTGCTGCTGTAATAGGTCTCGCGGCGACCGTTGTAGTTATTGACACCCGCAGAGCGCGTCAGGCCCGATCCGTTCGCGTAGGACGCGGCAGACGCGTAGGACGGAGTGTAACCGGCGTTGTAGTACGAAGCCTGGGCGGCCTCGGCAGCCTCCGCCTCGGCGGCAGCAACCTCGAGCGCTTCGCGCTTGGCATCCCCAAGTGCAGTGCGCAGCTCATCGAGCTCGGTCGACTTCGCGTCGACCTCCTCCATCGTCAAAAGACTGCCCGCACCGTCGATACAACCCTGCAGTACAGCGCGCTCGTCATCGGTGGCATAGTCACCGTACATGTTCATGATGATCTGAGCACGCATCTCAAGGGAATCGCGCTTGGCCTCCATCGAGGCGTTCCACTCCTGCATGGAGCCAAAGCCGTCGCTGCGATAGTCGACGGGCTGCACCAGCGTCGCCTCGGACGGCGTGGATCCGACCGTGTCGGATAGTGTTGCCGCGTGGGCATCAGTTGCACCGGCGCCCGCCAAAAGTGCCACGATCAGAGCGGCGGAAAGGGCGGCGGCTTTCGGTTTTCGTGAATCGATCCTCATGTAGCTGGAAACCTCCGTAGTGCGTTTTTGCTGCGTTTGAGCTGCGTGTGATTCGATCGCGCTGCATAGTACCCCGAGCAAATCGCGACCTGCGGTTTTACTCAAAAGGCGCACGTCAATTGCGTAAAACTCACATCCTCTCAACAGGAGTTTTCCACAACTCGAATGCATAAAGCGTGTCAAAAACCCTGTTTTTGCGCCCTCTCTATGCAAAAAAGACGCCTGTGCAACCATTGTTCGCACAGGCGCCTTGAGCAGGCATTTTATGCAGTTATACCTATCGAGTCGCAAGGGGTCCTTGCACAAGTCGCCTTACTCGTCCAGCGCGGCGAAGGCCTGCTTCAGATCCCAAATGATATCCTCGGCGTTCTCGGTACCGATGGAAAGACGGATCGTGGAGGGCGTGATGTTCTGCTCGGCGAGCTCCTCGGCAGAGAGCTGGGAGTGCGTGGTGGTAGCCGGGTGCACGACGAGCGACTTGACGTCGGCCACGTTGGCGAGCAGCGAGAACACCTGCAGATGATCGATGAACTTCCAGGCGGCCTCCTGGCCACCCTTGATCTCAAAGGTAAAGATCGAGGCGCCGCCACGGGGGAAGTACTTCTGATAGAGCTCGTGATCGGGGTGCTCAGACAGGCTCGGGTGGTTCACCTTGGCGACATGGCTGTCACCAGCCAGGAACTCAACGACCTTCTTGGTGTTCTCGACATGACGGTCAACGCGCAGCGACAGAGTCTCGGTGCCCTGGAGCAGGATCCAAGCGTTGAACGGGCTGATGCAGGCGCCCTCGTCACGCAGCAGGATGGCGCGGACATAGGTTGCGAAGGCGGCGGGACCGGCAGCCTCGGCAAACGAGACGCCATGGTAGGAGGGGTTGGGCTCGGCGATCTGCGCATACTTGCCGCTCGCCTTCCAATCGAAGTTACCGCCGTCGACGATCACGCCGCCCAGCGAGGTGCCGTGGCCGCCGATAAACTTGGTTGCGGAGTGGACGACGATGTTGGCACTATGCTCCAGCGGACGGAACAGATACGGGGTGCCGAAGGTGTTGTCGACGACAACCGGTAAACCGTGCTTCTTGGCGATCTCGGAGATGGCGTCGATGTTGGGGATGTCGGAGTTGGGGTTGCCGAGCGTCTCGAGATAGATGACCGTGGTGTTGTCCTTGATGGCACCCTCGACCTCTTCCAGGTTATGGGCATCGACAAAGGTGGTCTCGACGCCAAACTGGGAGAGCGTATGCTCCAGCAGATTGTAGGAGCCACCGTAGATGGTCTTCTGAGCCACCACGTGGTCACCGGCCTGGGCAAGAGCCTGCAGGGTATAGGTGATGGCAGCAGCACCGGAGGCGACGGCGAGACCTGCCACGCCACCCTCGAGTGCGGCGATACGATCCTCGAAGACGCCCTGGGTGGAGTTGGTCAGACGGCCGTAGATGTTACCGGCGTCGGCAAGACCAAAGCGGTCGGCGGCGTGCTGGGAGTTGCGGAACACATAGCTCGTGGTCTGGTAGATAGGCACGGCGCGGGAGTCGGATGCGGGATCGGCGCTCTCCTGGCCAACGTGAAGCTGCAGGGTATCGAAACCAAAGGTGTGCTCGGGGTTGTTGATGAACTGGCTCATGATGATCTCCTTGATCGAACAAAAGTAAATAAATAAGAGAGAAGTAAGTCGCTGTCTCCTGATCACGCCGACGGGCGCAAACAGGAGCCCGGCATTCGCCTTGGTAAGCAATTCATATGCGGGCCTCCTTTCGCATCCCGGTTCAGTGGTCGGTTTAATTACCTACCGCCTTTGTGTGTTTTGAATAGTACGAGCATTGTTTCGCTCGGTCAATCACTTAAAAGCGCTAACCTGTTATCGGTTTTATAGATAGCAATCGAAAGGACGGCGCCGATGACCCTTCAGCAGCTTCGTTTTCTGATTGCCGTGGCAGAGTCCGGCTCAATCAACGCCGCAGCTCAGCGCCTCTATACCGCTCAGTCCAACATCTCAAACGCCGTCAAAAGCCTGGAGCAGGAACTCCACCTGGAGATCTTTACGCGCTCCAGCCGCGGCGTCACGCTCACCAACGACGGCACCGAGCTTTTGGGCTATGCGCGCCAGGTCGTAGAGCAGGCCGATATGCTCGAGGCCCGCTACGAGGACGGCGGCACCCCGCAAGCCCGCCTCGCCATTTCCGCCCAGCACTACGCCTTTTCGGTCGAGGCCTTTGTCAACGTGGTCGAGCGTTGCCGCGACAGCAAGTTCGAGTTCATCATGCGCGAGACCACCACGTCGCAGATCATCGATGACGTCCGCGCGTTTCGCAGCGACATCGGCATCCTGTATCTGGACGACTTTAACGATCGTGTCCTACAGAAAGCCTTTACCGATGCCCGAGCAAGCTTCCATCACCTCTTTGATGCAAAGGTCCACGTGTTCGTAAGTGAGCGCCACCCGCTTGCCCGCCGCCCGCAGCTGTCCCTTGCCGACCTTACGCCCTATACGCGCTACAGCTTTGAGCAGGGAACCTCAAACTCCTTCTATTACGCCGAGGAGCCGTTTAGCTACATCCCCTGCGATCGCAATATTCGAGTCTCTGACCGCGGCACGCTCACCAACCTGCTGATCACCTCGAACGGCTACACGCTCTCCACCGGCGTGCTCTCAAACGAAATGCAATGGGGCATGGCATCGATTCCGCTGGCAGATGCCCCGACGATGCACGTAGGCTATATCATGCACGATGAACGCAAGGCCTCTCCCCTGTTGCAGCAATACCTCGACGAGCTCGACCGCATCATCCAAGAAAACCAGCCATCAGAGGACGGGGTAGGTATGGTAGATTGCTAGCCCTCGGCGAACGCGGCGCTACAATGGTCACTCACACGAAACGTACCCAACGAAAGGAACCATGTGAAGGTCATCATCTATACCGACGGCTCGGCCCGATCAAATCCGGGACGCGGCGGATACGGTGCCGTGCTCAAATACACCAATCCCGCCGGCAAGACCTTCACCTCCGAGCTTTCGCGCGGCTACGCCAAGACCACCAACAACCGCATGGAGCTCATGGCGGTCATCGTGGCGCTCGAGGCACTTAACCGCCCCTGCGAGGTCGAGGTCCATTCCGATTCGCAGTACGTCGTCAACGCCTTTAACAAGCACTGGATCGACGGCTGGAAAAAGCGCGGATGGAAAACCGCCAACAAGCAGCCCGTTAAGAACCGCGATCTGTGGGAGCGCCTACTCACCGCCAAAAGCAAGCACAAGGTTGAGTTCATCTGGGTTAAGGGTCACGCCGGCCACGAGCTCAACGAGCGCTGCGATGAGCTTGCCACCACGGCGGCCGACGGCAGCAATCTCGATATCGACACCGGCTTTAACGAGAGCGACCTGTAACGGCGTTTTCGCACGCTTTTGTGTCCTCCCGCGCTACACTCGTCCTGTAGGCCAAACAACGCAAGGGGGACACATGCTGCGTATAGCGACCATCGGCACATCCATGATTACCGACGACTTTATCCAAGTCGTCAACGCCAACGACCAAGCCGCGTTTGTGGGCACGCTCTCGCGCGATGCCAATCGCGGTGCTGCCTTTACCGCCGAGCGCGGTGGCGAGCGTAACTTCACCGCACTTGATGAGCTCGCGTCCGCCGCCGACGTCGACGCCGTCTATATCGGCAGCCCTAACGCACTTCACTACGAGCAGGCCCTTGCCTGCATCGCCGGTGGCAAGCACGTCATCGTCGAGAAACCCTTCTGCGCCACCGAAGCGCAGGCGCTGGAAGTCTTCCGCGCTGCCGAGGCAGCAGGTGTCGTGGCCCTCGAGGCCATGCGTCCCCTCCACGATCACGCCTTCCACGCCATCGAGGACGCCCTGGGCGAGATCGCCCCCATCCGCCGTGCCTCATTGCGCTTTGGCAAGTATTCCTCGCGCTACAACGAGATTCTCGCGGGACGCGCCACCAATATCTTCGACTGCAATATGGCATCGGGTTCCCTCATGGACATTGGCGTCTACGCCGTCGAGCCCATGGTCGAGATTTTCGGCATGCCCTCCGGCCTTACGAGCATGACTACTCTGCTCGACCCCACCACGCGACAGCTCACGCACGGCCCCATCGACGGCTGCGGTTCCATCCTCGCCAGCTATGGCGGAGGCCGCATCTCCGTCGAGCTCGCGCACTCCAAAATTACGAATGACCTACTGCCCTCGCAGATCGAAGGCGAGCGTGGCACTATCCAGATTGACCATCTGTCAACGCCCCGCAACGTCCGCATCGACTATCGCGGCGACGTCGTACGCGGCTCGGCGACCGAGGCGCCGCGCGAACAGGGCGACAACGGCCGCGTGCTCGACCTGCCCAAATCGAGCAACACCATGGAATACGAACTCACAGACTTTATCACCGCCATCGGCGGCATCGATAACGTCAAGGAAGAGATTTGGGAGACCCCGGCGGGACGCCACGAGCTTGGCCACTACCGCGATGTCACGCTCGTCTCACTACGCATCATGGATGCCGTGCGTCAGCAGGCCGGCATAACCTTCCCGGCCGACGCAGGCAAGCAGGCATAGCGATGGGCCTCTTCGATACGTTCTTCTCCAGCGTCACCGGCGGCAGTCGAGAGCCTCAAAAACCGTCAAACGTCGAGCTCGAGCTGCGCCGCAGGCTTACCGTGCTTGCAAGCGACGAGGCCACTCAAGACACTCCCCTGCGTTATTTCCTGCGCTGGGCGGGGCAAGTCCAAGGCGTTGGTTTTCGCTTTACCAACACCAACCTCGCGCAGGCACGCGCACTCACCGGCTGGGTGCGTAACATGGAAGACGGCTCAGTCGAGATGGAGATACAGGGAGCTCCGGCAGACATCCTATCTCATCTCGAGGCACTTCATGCCTCCTACGAGCGCATGGGAACGCGTTTTCGCCTTGTAGATGCCCAGGCCCGAGCCCCACTTGCCAATGAAGACGGTTTCAGTCCTCATTATTAGTATTGTGTGCTAAATACGGTATCATTTACCTACGACCGTTGATAGAAAAGAGGCGAGGCGCATGGCGGTGCAAAGAAGGAATACCAAGCAGCGAAAGCTGGTTCTTGACGCCGTGCGCCAAAGCTACAACCATCCCACCGCCGACGAAATCTACAACGTCGTGCGCGCGCAGGATGACAAAATCAGCCGCGGTACGGTCTACCGCAACCTCAATCTCTTGGCCGACGCCGGCGAGATCCTCTCCATCAAGACGCCGGGCGGCAGCCGCTTCGATCGCACGATCGAGCCGCACGCACATATCATCTGCACCTCATGCAGCCGCGTCATCGACGTACCGCTCCCCTTCGATGCCCAGCTCGACGCCAAAGCGTCCGAGCAAATCGGCTGGCACGTCACGTCGCACTACACCATCTTCGAGGGTCTCTGCCCCGACTGCCGGTAGATGTTTGGAACATGCCTTAAAATCCACCTTTCCGCACTTTGCAGCAAAAAGTAGATTCCTAGACATGTCCCAAATGTCTACTCAGCAAGTAGACGACGCAGCTCTTCTTCGACCGTGCGCACGTAGCGGACGCGGTCGTTAATGCCACGCATAGAGGGGTTGCAGCTCTCCATCAGATAGGGATGGCCCACGACGTTGAGCATGTCGCGATCGTTCTCATTGTCGCCAAACGCCATCATCTCATCGGGCGAAATACCCAGGGCACGACCGTAATCGGCAAGCGCGGAGCCCTTGCCCGAACCGAAACCGATAAAGTCCGTCCATTCGGTTCCCGACGTCATCACGTCAACACGGTCGCTAAAGAGGCGCTCAAAATACTCCAGGGCCGCCGGCTGATCCACCTCGGGCGTCTGGAAGGCAATCTTAATGACGTCCTCGTCGATGTCCTCGGGGCGGGCGACCACCGCCACATCGCAGTGGACCTCATAGCGCAAATGATCGACGAACGCATCGTTGCCGCTCATGGTGTAGAGGTGTCCCTCACACGAAAGGGTCACGTCGGCATGGGGATACGCAACCACGGCATTCGCGATATCCATAGCAAGGCTACGCTCCATGGAACGCTTGACAACGGCACGTCCCTCGCTCATCACCAGGGCTCCGTTTTCGCATACATAGGCGAGCTCATCGGCCACCGGGGCAAACAGATAGCGCAAGCTCGCATATTGACGGCCGCTCGCCGGCATAAACACGATACCGCGACGATGCAGCTCATCGATGAGCTCAAAGGCCTCGGAACGCGGCTCGCGCTCCCCCGGATGCAGCAACGTGCCGTCCAAATCGCATGCAATCAGCTTGATTCCTTCAAGACCCATATGCTCCCCCACAGCATCTCATCAACAGAAAGGCGGACTTTGAATAGTTGTCTCTCAAAGTCCGCCTTACTTATACGCACGTTAACCGCGCGCCTTCTTTACGATCGTAAAGTCTGGTGCCATACTCACAACGGCATCCGCCGCACTCGACGCAAAGCGCCGGTCCGAATCGAGTTCACGGGTAACCGTCGAGAGCCGAACGCCCTCGACGCCCCGGAGCATGCGGCCCAAAACAGGCTGCACCGGCGTATACATGCGCACGGTATACTCGTCCGAATCGCCTCGAAAAAGCGGCGCATGCATATTGCCGATCTCCCAGCACGCATGCGCGAGCGCAATCGGGTCCATGCGGTCAACTTCGACCAAATAAACCTCGGCGCTGCGCAGGCGCACGACAACCGCCACGGGCACCACGCCCGAACGGTCGACGGCGAGCACGTCGCCGTCGACAAAACGACCGCCGTCGGCAGTATCCAGCCGAACATCGACCGTGCGCCCCAGCTCCGTCACGCCCACAAACGCGCATACATCAGCCTGGTCCCAATCGAGCAGTAGCTCGTCAACTTCAAAGACGCCGCCCAGCTTCCGGCGAAGCAGAAGTTCATAGGACGGATCGTTGAGATTTCCCAAGCATGTCGTCGAAACCAAGCGCTCAGGCATGCTCTAACCCTCGACCTCGACGAGCTCGATATCAAAGTTGAGGTCCTTGCCGGCAAGCTCGTGGTTGGCATCGAGCGTCACAGCCTCGGGCGTTACGTCGATGACGACGGCGGGGACAGGCATGCCGCTCGGCGTGGACAGGAAGAGCTTCATGCCCTTCTCGATCTGCTCGATGTTGGGAACCTGCTCGGCCGGGAAGGTAATAACCATCTCGGGATTGTGCTCGCCGTAGGCATCGGCAGCAGGAATGTGCACGGTCTTCTTCTCGCCCACCTGCATGTCGACAACAGCGGCGTCGAAGCCCTTGATCATCTGACCGGCGCCGCAGGTGAACTCCAGCGGCTCGCCGCGATCGTAGGAGCTATCGAACTGCGTGCCGTCATCGAGCGTGCCGCGATAATGGGTCTTGACCTTCTTGCCCTGGTTGGACATGGTAACCTCCGTAATAAGGGCGGCGCACAACACGGGCCGCCATGAACATATGGCGCTAACTATACCCTAGTCATACAATTCAATGACAGTTTGCAAAGAAACGCTGCAACCGGAGGAACCATGGCATATCCCGTATTTGACCTACACTGCGACACCGCCGACCGCATCGGCTGGGCCACGCTCGATCTCGACCTGCGCTTTACCGCCGGCACCGACGGTTATTTCCCCGGCGACGAAACGCATCCGCAAGATTTCGACCTCATCGAGGGCAACGCCTGCGCCATCTCGCTCGCAAAGATCGGCAACACGCCATGGGCACAGTGCTTCGCCACGTTTGTCCCCGATGAGATTCCCACCGCCCACGCCGCGCGCTTCCAGGCGCAGATCATGGCGCATATGAGCGGCCAGGCAATGCTCAACCACGACCGCATGGTCAACGTACGCAGCGCGGCAGACATTCGCCCCGCGCTCAAAGACGGCAAGGTCGCCTGCATCCACACCATCGAAAACGCCACGTTCTTTGCCGAGGACCCCGCGCTGATCGAGGTGCTCAAGAGCTTGGGCGTACTCATGTCATCGCTCAGCTGGAATGCGCAGGGACCGCTCGCGAGCGGACACGATACCCACGCCGGCCTCACCGCCGCCGGCATCGAGGCACTTACGCAGATGGAGCACGCCGGCATGGTGCTTGACGTCTCCCACCTCAACGATGAGTGCTTTGACGAGGTTGTCGCCCACGCCACACGTCCCTTCGTCGCCAGCCACTCCAACTCTCGTGCAGTTTGCGGCGTTAAGCGCAACCTCACCGACGACCAGTTCCGCACCATTCGCGACATGGGTGGCATCGTCGGCCTCAACTACTGCAGCGAGTTCCTTTCCAACGACGCAACCGACAAGACAGCCGCAGACGTCACCTTCGACCAGCTGGCGGCACATATCGAGCACTGGCTCGACCTGGGCGGCGAGGACGTCATCGCGCTCGGCGGCGACTGGGACGGTGCCACGGTGCCCGCCTTCCTCTCCGATGCCAGCAAGATGCCCGAGTTCCAGAACATGCTCTCCAAGCACTTTGGCAAGACCGTGATGCAGAAGCTCTGCAGCGATAATGCCCTTGCCTTCTTTGAGCGTTATTAATTTCACATCCCCTGAGCGGGCCGGCATGCCGAACGGTCGACATGCCGGCCCGTCCCCAATCTGAAGGACCACTTTTGACGCAGCAATTTACGCTTTTCCTACCCCAACCGGATGGGACTCCCATCCCCGTCGTCGTTACCAAAAAGCGCGTCAAAAACTTCAACCTGCGCGTCACATCGAGCGGTGAGGTCCACGCCAGCGCACCGCTCGGCGCCAGCCGCGAGCGTATCGAAGCGTTTGTGAAGCGCAACAGCGCCTGGATTATCAGACGACTTGCCCAGCGCGAGCAACGTCAGGCGACGGCGCGAGAGCCGCTCAGCCCCTCGTCCATCATTGCACTTTGGGGCAAGCCCATCACGGTACAAGATGCGCTCGATCGCAACTTTGCATCACCCGCACCGCGGCCCAAGCAGGCCACCTTCGCAAGTTTTATGGGTGCCGACAAATCGAACGAACGCCCACAGGCCAAGCGGCGCGCAACCCTCGACGGCCTGACGTCCGATGAGCTCCAGACCCGCATCGACCAGCTCTATGCATCCGAGGTCACCACGGCGCTGCGCGATATGGTGCGCGCGTACGAAATCGCAATGGGTGTCGCCGTTTCCCGCGTTTCCGTGCGCAGCATGAAAACGCGCTGGGGATCATGCACGCCCAAAACCGGCGCCATTCGCATCGCACGAGAACTTGCCGCCTACCCCGTCGAGTGCCTTGACATGGTTGTCGCCCACGAGCTCGTCCACCTGCTCGAACCGAGCCACAATCATCGGTTTCACGCGCTGCTCGACACGTACTGCCCCAACAACAGGGCTCTGTCGCAGCGGCTCAAAAAACCGCCCGCCAACGAGCTCTAGAGTCGGTTAGCGCACACGCTCGATCTCGACACCGCAGCTTGCCAGGGGAAGACCGACGGGCGCCCAAGGCTTATCGAGCTTAACGTGCACGCCAAGCAGCAGGGGGTAACGACGCAGCAGCATCTGGGCCACACCCTCGGCTGCAGCCTCGATGAGCTTAAACGTATGCTCGCGCAGATAGCCATCGACATCGTGGCACACCGAGCCGTAGTCAATCGAAGCGTCCAGGTTATCGTGCTCCCCCGCTGCACGCAGGTCGGCATAGAGCACCAAGGACACGATGAACTTCTGGCCCAGCGCGTTCTCTTCGGGATACACGCCGTGGTTGGCAAAGACCTCGAGACCGTCGATAGTAATGCGGTCAGCATGGCGCAGATCGTCATAGCTCACGTGGGGAACCGCCGTTGCGGTGGATATTTCGCCCCTTCCACGGCGGGCGAGCTCGGCGCCTTCAGTCTTGGTTGCATTCTCGGGCAGTTTCTTGTTGCTCATCGCGATCGTCTCCTTCGTTTAGAACCCCGACCGCGTAAACTAACTACACGCGAATCGACAGGTTCTTTTTATCATCGCTCCAGTTGCAAGCATTGCGCGCGGGGCATGCAAAGCAGGCGCGCGACGCTTTGTCGGCTGCATAGAGCAGGCGCTCGAGCGGTTGGCTGTTCACGCGCAGCTTTCGATGGCCCAGAATGGCCGTCTTAATGGCTGCGGCATCGGCCGGCTCAAACGCTACGTCATCGGGCATACCGCCGAGAATCGCATCAGCGACGCGTTCGCTTACAACATCATGGGATATACCCGATTCATACTGTTCATCTTTGCCGATATCGTGAAGAAGTGCCGTGGCGTAGATGACCTCGCGGTCAAATTCGAGCTGTTCCTCGAGATTCTTGATCCACATAATGCGAGCGACATCCAGCAGGTGGTCAATACCGTGGCGGCAGAAGATGCGCCCCGATTCCAACTGTGCAATGTTGCCCAGGTGCCGACGGAACAGCCCGTTGGCACAAATGTAATCAATGCGAGGCATGGCACCAAAGGGAGTCAGGCCCGAAGCCATGAAGCCGCGACGCGGCGTCCCCTCATCGGTCTTCGATGTAAAGTCGTTGACGACCCTCATGCTAACGGCCCAGCATCCTAAAGAACCGCTCCTCGAGCGACGGATCGGTCTCAAAGACGCCGCGGCGAGCGAGCGTCACGGTCTTGGTGCCAGGCTTTTGCACGCCGCGCATGGTCATGCACATATGCTCAGCTTCCATGAGCACAATCGCTCCCTGGGGAGCGAGATACTCCATGAGGGCATCGGCAACCTGTGCGCACAGCTGCTCCTGCAGCTGCAGACGACGGGCGTAGACCTCAACCGTGCGGGCAAGCTTAGAGAGCCCTGCGACACGGCCGTTGGGGATATAACCAATGGCGGCCTTGCCATAAAACGGCAGCAGATGATGTTCGCACAGCGAGTAGAACGTGATGTCGCGCTCGATAACCAAATCGTTCGAAGCGACGGCAAAGGTTTTGGACAGGTGCTCCTCGGCACTCTGGTCCATACCGCCGGCGATCTCACCATACATACGGGCAACGCGCGCCGGGGTCTCCAGCAGGCCCTCACGAGTTGGGTCCTCGCCTATGCCCTCAAGCAACAGCTTAATGGCGGCCTCGACTTTTTCCTGATCGATCATCTGGGCCTCACTTTTCCGATTTTGCGTTCGCGCTATGGTACCACGCCCTTTGGCATCGGCCACAAGCTACATAGTATGGGTCGAATAGACTGGATCGTCCCGCCAAAGTTCAACCGCATCACAAAGCGCAACGCCCTCGCGCACAGCACGGGCGCGCGTGGCGTTCATATCAATCACGCGCTGATTGCTCGAGCCCCTAAAGCGCAACGAGATATC
>CBCTTO010000041.1:0-14098 GCA_965149855.1 uncultured Collinsella sp. | reverse complement strand
TTTCAAACCGGGCTCGAACGAACATGCCTATTGACAATGGCTTTCTCATATTAGATTTAGGCCCGGTGACTTGAATCAGCGGTCATCCCGGGCCCATCAGAGCTCGTAGAGCTCTTGGTTGCTTTGGTCTCGCTCTTCACGGCGCTTATCGAACTTTCCGAGGCACTCAAGCAGCATTCGAAGCATAACAAGTCGCTGCCATTAAGGCACTGACCTCTTGACCAAGCAACGGCGCTGCCCAGCTATCACCCTTGGGCTGCCGTCAACTTTATTCTATCCGCGAGCATCTGGTTTACCAAATGGATTTTCGGTAAAGGAAGCACGGCACGCCCGCAAAACCACTACGCCCCAAGTGCCGCCATGGGAATCACCGCCACGCCGTCGTCGCGTGTGTAGGCAATGCTCCCCTTTCCAACCACGACCGCCAAAAACGCCGGCGCGGCATTCTGGGCGGCAGGATTGGAGAGCACTTTCCTCTCCAGCGCCTTGAGATTTCTCGCTCCATCGTCTGCTTTCGCATCACTCAGCTTGACCTCGATGGCTCCCCAGCGCCCGTCGTGCTCAACGATCAGATCGACCTCAAGGCCCTTCTCATCTCGGAAATAATGGACACTGTTGTCGACACCGCCGTAGGTGGAAAGGAACACGCGCACGTCGCGCAGGACGAGATTCTCAAAGAGCATCCCCAGCGTTTGCATATCGCCAAGCAGCCGCTCAGGGGTAGCCCCCAGCAACGCCGCCGCAAGTGACGGGTCACAGAAGTAGCGCTTGGGGCGCACGCGAACGCGGGCCTTCGAGCGCATGGGCGGCTCCCATCCGCACAGGTCCTCGGTCAGCTTGAGCCTGTTGAAGAGGTCCAAGTACGCAGCGATGGTCCTCTCGTCGGGGCCCGCCTCACCGTACGAGGCGTCCTTTACGAGCGTCTTGTACGTGACAGCCTGGCTCTCGTTCATGGCAAGAGCTCGCAAAAGGCCGTGTGCAAGCTCGGGCGACATGCCCTCGTCCAGCACGTTGACGTCGAGCACCGAGTGCACGTACTGGCTTGCCGTCTCTCGCGCAAGATCTTCCGAAAGCCCAAGATTTGCAGGCCAACCGCCCCTGCAGCACCAGCGGGCGACGTCATCCACCGTGCTCTCGCGACGCTGAGGGGCAAAATCCTCGCCCTTAAAGAGGCTTGCCAGTGACACGAGCGGCTCGCCGTCGCCCGACTCACACAGGGCCATGGGGCGCATTGACAGACGGGCGATCCTACCCGTGCCGGAATGACGAACATGGCTGCGCTCCTCGCTTTTGAGCGCGGTCGAGCCCGTGAGCAAAAGTGTCCCCCGTTCGTTGCCGCTCGCGTCCACGAAACGCCGGGCGGCATCCCAAACCTCGGGCACCTCCTGCCATTCATCGACCAGGTGTGGCGCATCGCCGATGAGCGCCAGGCTTGGGTCGACCTCTGCCGCCGCACGCTGCGCAGGCTCATCGAGCCTGGAGACGCTCGCCGAGCGAGAGAGCGCCGTCCAGGTCTTGCCGCACCATTTGGGGCCGTTGATCTCCACACAGCCAAACGCCCGCATAAGGGTGTCGAGGCGCTCCTCTATGAGCCGGGGCCTATATCCCTTTTGGGTCAATCTCTTTGGTGCATCCATAGACGGCCGTCCCTCTCTATCACGCGATATGCGAAATTACGCCATTCTCAATGCTGATTTTACGCTACTTTCAATGTAGTTTTTACGCCATGACAGATGTAGTTTTTACGCCATTTTCATTGAAGGTTTTACGCTTGGCATCCTTAGCGCGACCCATTCCGAGCATCACATCAGAGCGTGCTTGGTTATCTCCGCTCGCACATCTCGGCAAACGAAATCAGCTTGGCATCTCCCCTGCTCGCCGCAGCTTCCTGACATCCTTGCGTAAAGCCTCGCTTCGAGAAGATCGCATAGCTTTTGTGCTGCCGCCTAAAGAGCTCGCTTCGATGCACGAGCTTTTGCAGCACGTCTTCGCCCACCGGTTCATTGCGCCATTTGCATTCCGCAAACAGCGCAGTGCCCTCGCCATCGTCAACAATCAAGTCGATTTCTTCCTGCGTATGCGTGCGATTATCCGTCCCCCACCAGCGCCCAACGCTTGCCGGAACCACATCAAGCTGGCCCGCCCGCGCGAGTTCGTACACGTATTGTCTGCATATAAGCTCAAAGACCGTACCCATGTAATCCGATACGTGCGGCTCAATGCGCTCATACGCCATCTCGGCCATATCGTTTTGAATCAGCCCGATGTTCTGCGGAACAAACTTGTACCAGAACCTAAACATCTGATCGCTCAGCAGATACACGGCTCGCTTATTGCTCGTCTCGTTTAGGGGCAGCTCGCGCTCGACAATCCCAAGCGACGCCAGCTTATCCACATAGCTCTTTACGTTGCTCGCAGGGATTCCCGTAGAGCTCGCAATCTCCGAGATCTTCGAGCGCCCCTGGGCAATTGCTTGCACGATCGCATCATATTGCTCGGGATTGCGGCACTCCTGCAATAGCAGGTTACTCGGCTCCTCAAAGAGATAGCCCGTAGGAGTTAGAAAAAGACGTTTGATGTTGTCCTTGAGCGGTGCGGCAGGATCGACTTTCTCGATATATGCAGGAATGCCACCTGTCATGCCATAGCAAACTGCAGCGTCTTCGCGACCCATGCTCTGCCACAACCCGAGGGTCGTCGTAAAATCGAGCGGCATGATCTTAAACTGGGCCGTACGCCTACCGTATAGTGGGCTCTCGTAGCCCAACACCTGTTCCTCCATAAACGAAAGAGACGAGCCGCATAGGATCAGCATTAGCCTGGTCTCTTTGTATAAGTGGTCGATCTTGTCTTGCAGCAACGAGCTGATCTCGGGATTCGATTGGGCGAGATAGGGATACTCGTCAATCACGACAATCAAACGCTCCGTTCGAGCCATGGTGACCAATGCATCGAACGCCTCGTCAAAACTACGAAACGACACGCCTGCAGCACCAACCGAGCCTGCAAGTATCGCCTGGCTAAAGCCGTGCAGGTTTGCCTCCGCATTGGTACGACGAGCTTGAAAGTAAATAGCCTTCTTGCCTTGGATGAACTCTGTGATAAGGCGCGTTTTACCCACACGACGGCGGCCGTAAATCACAGGCATCTCAAAGGAGTCCGTGCCATACAGTCGATTGAGCTCGGACATTTCCGCTGTTCTTCCGACAAACATAGACCATCCTTCCTTTACGTTATAGCTAGCTATATTATACCTTCCTATAATATAGCTAGCTATAACGTAATTCGACAAGCGGCGCACACGAAAGGGGCGGTACACCACCGCACGTGGACCGTTCCGGAAAATGCATCCCGTTCTGGAGCCAAAAACTGGGCCGTAGTTTCCGCCAAGCATCCCATCCGGAAAGCGTGTCCCGTTCTGAGCGCCAAATCCGGGACGCAGTTTCCACTCCAAACAAAGGGCCCCGGCTCGCGATGGAGCTGGGGCCAAAGGCGCAGCATATACAGTTGATGTTGAGCGCGAACAGCCCATCAGCAATGGTCGTCCGCACCCCACCCTACCCGCGGTTGCGAACGCGGCTGTACGGCGTATCCACCATGGGCAGATCCGGACGCAGCTTGCCGTCGAATGCGCGATAGGCGTTCTGTACGGCGGGCGCCGTGGGAATCGTTGCGATCTCACCGATGCCCTTGCCGCCGTATGCCACGGGCAACAGCTCGTCCTTCTCCACGTAGATGGCGTGGATATTCGGAATCTCGGGCGCACGGAACAGCCCGAGCGTACCGTACCTTGCCTGGGGTACGCAGTCCTTGAGCGGCCAGTCCTCGGTAAGCGCATAGCCCATACCCATGAGCACGCCGCCTTCGATCTGACCCTGGATGGAGATGGGGTTGACCACCTTGCCGGAATCGTGCGCGGCATAGACCTCGCTCACGCGGCCGTCATCATCCAGAATGACCACATGCGTGGCAAACCCGTAGCAGATGTGGCTCTTGGGGTTGGGAACGTCGGCGCCCAGCTTGTCGGTCGGCTCCAGGTACACGTAGCCAAACTCGCATCCCTCGAGCGCCTTGATGGCAGCCGCGGGATCCTGAGGATGCATACCCTGGCCGGCGACGAGCTCCTGCGTGCGCAGCTGATAGGCGCGACCGTCGTCGTACTCAATCTTGACGCCGTCGCCATGCGCGCTCACGGGAGTATCGGGTGCGGGCTTGCCGGCCTCGATGTCAAGCATGGCATCGCGCAGCAGGAAGGCGGCACCGCGCACGGCCTCGCCGGTCACGACCGTCTGACGCGAGCCAGACGTGGTGCCGGAGTCGGGAGCGTTCTCGGTGGAGCACTCGCCATTGGCAATGCAGCTCAGCGGCAGACCGCAGGCCTCGGCAACGTCCTGCAAAAAGACCGTGTTGCAGCCCTGGCCGATGTCGGACGTGGCGGCGTAGACCACGGCGCGGCCATCCTCGACGCGGATCTTGCAGCGGCCGGCATCGGGCAGGCCCACGCCCACGCCGGCGTTCTTCATGGCGCAGGCGATACCGGCGTGTCCGGGATGCGCGTAGTAGGCATCCTTGACCTCGAGCAGCGTCTCCTTCAGTGCCGTGGAGCAATCGGCAATCTGGCCGTTGGGCAAAACCTCGCCCGGCTCGATGGCGTTACGGTAGCGGATCTCCCACGGATCCAGGCCGACCTTCTCGGCCAGCAGGTCGATCAGGCTCTCGAGCGCAAACTCGGACTGGCAAACGCCAAAGCCGCGGTACGCACCGGCGGGCGGGTTGTTGGTGTAGTAGCCAAAGCCGCGAATGTCGGTGTTCTGGTACTTGTAGGGGCCGACGGCATGCGTACAGGCGCGCTCGAGCACCGGGCCGCACAGCGACGCGTAGGCGCCGGTATCAAAGTTGATCTCGCAATCCAGGCCGGTAAAGTTGCCCTCGGCGTCGCAGCCCAGTGTAAAGGTGCCGTCCATGGCGTGACGCTTGGGATGGAAAGCGAGCGACTCGGCACGCGTGAGCTTACACTTCACAGGACGCTGGAACTTATATGCGGCGAGCGCGGCCAAGTGCTGGATGGACACGTCCTCCTTGCCGCCAAAGCCGCCACCCACGAGCATGGTCTCGACGACCACGCGCTCGGGCTCGCTATCCCAGCCAAACATGTGAGCGCACTCTTTGCGCGTGTCGTAGGCGCCCTGGTCGGTCGACTGCACCTTGACGCCATTCTTGTACGGGAAGGCAACGGCGCACTCGGGCTCCAAGAAGGCATGCTCGGTAAAGGGCGTGGTAAAGCGCTGCGTCACGGTAAACGCGCTCTCTGCCAGCGCCTTGGCGGCGTCACCGCGCGTCACGTGACGGCTCTGGCACACGTTGTCCTTGAGCTCCACCGTGTTGCCAAAGGCAAAGAAGCTGTCGTGCAGGCGCGGGGCGTCGGCAGACCTGGCCTCGGCGATGTTGCGCACGGGCTCCAGCGGCTCGTAATCAATCTTTACGAGCTTCTTGGCCTTCTCGAGCGTCGCCTCGTCCTCGGCAACCACCAGCACGATGGCATCGCCCACGCAGCGGGTGATGTCGCCCTGGGCGATCATGACGTCCCAGTCCTGGATAAGGTGGCCGACCTGGTTGACCGGCACGTCCTCGGCGCGCAGGATGCCAACCACACCGGGTAGGGCCTCGGCCTTGGAGGTATCGATGGAGAGCACACGGGCGCGCGGGTACTTGGAGCGCACGGCGCTGGCATAGGTCAGACCCGGCTGATCGAGCTCGTCGATGTCGTCGGGATACTTGCCCTCGCCGAGCACCTTCTTGCGCACGTCGATGCGGAAAGCGCGCTTGCCCACGCCGTAGTCGTCGCCGCGCTCCAAATCCTCGTCGATCTGCTTTTCGCCACGGAGCACCGCAGCTGCCAGCGAAATGCCCTCGATAATCTTTTTGTAGCCGGTGCAGCGGCAGACATTGCCCCGGATGGCGTACTTGATCTGCTCCTCGGTGGGCTCGGGGTCCTCGGCGATCAGCGCTGCACCCGCCATGACCATGCCGGGGATGCAAAAACCGCACTGCACGGCGCCCACGGCGCCAAAGGCGTACACAAAGGCCTCGCGCACGTCCTCGGGCAGGCCCTCGACGGTCACGATGTTACGGCCGGCGGCAAGAGCAGTGGTCAGTACGCACGCCTTGACGGCCGCACCGTCCACATGGATGGTGCAGGTGCCGCAGGCGCCCTCGGAGCAGCCGTCCTTGGCGGAGTGAATGTGCAGGTCGTCGCGCAGATAGCGCAGCAGTGGTTTATTCTCCGTCGTCGTGTGCTCGACACCGTTAACGGTAAAAGTGAATTCCTGTGCCATGGTGATTCCCTTCTACACGCCGGCGGCGATGCCGGTGCGGTCGTGGATGGCGCCATGCGGGCAGACGACGGCGCACATGCCGCACGACAGGCAGTCCACGCCGTCGATATGGGCGCAGTTGTCCTCGATGCGGATAGCGCCGGCAGGGCACTTTTTGGCGCACATACCGCAACCGATACAGCTCGTGTCGCAGACCTTGCGCGCAATGGCACCCTTATCGGTGTTGTTGCAGCGCACCAGAATGTTCTGGTAGCCGGGGACGAAGGCAATCACGCGCTGCGGGCACGCCACGCCGCACAGGCCACAGCCCGTGCACTTGGAGCGGTCCACGCGGGCGATGCCATCGACCAGCGCAATGGCGCCGTGGGGGCAGGCCGTGACGCAGGCGCCACAGCCAATGCAGCCTTCGCTGCAGCGGGCATCGCCGCCTGCGGAGGCGCAACCGCTTCCGCAGGCAACGTAGGCCACGTTATGTTGAATGGATTTGGCCATAAGAGACTCGCCTATTTCTTAAGAAGGTACGAATAGTTGTCGCGCACAGCCCTGATGGTCAGGCGGACGGCCTCGGGAAGACCGGTGTTGACGGCATCGACCGAGACGGTGCGGACCGTGCCGGCGACGCGAACCTTAAAGTGGTCCTCGTCCACGGCCAGGAAGCCCTCGTTCTCGGAGTTCTCCATGTCCTCCTCGCTCCAGAACAGGGTGAGCTTGTCCTTGTAGGGACGACCCTCCTGGTAAGGGCAGAACACGGCGCAGTTGCCGCACTCGTTGCACATGCCGTCGACATGGACGACCTGATGCTTGGCCAGGCCCGGCACCTTAATTGCCACGTTGGCGCGGTTGGGGCACACGTCGCAGCAGACCTCGCACACCGAGCCGCAGCCCAGGCAGCGGGTCTTGGTGCAGTTGCGCTTGTCGCGGCACAGCGACCCCTTGCGCTCGTAGCAGGTGTCCTCGCGACCGGCCTGCTCGTTGCAGTCGGCGTACTTGTTAAAGTCCACGCCGGCGATGGCGCGGGCGACTTCGGCGGCGTCGGCAATAGCCTCGACCACGGTGGCCGGACCGCGACGGCAATCGCCTGCAGCCCAGACGCCCTCGACGCCGGTGGAGGTGGCGGCAAGGCGGCCGCGACGGTCGTGCTCGACGCCCACAGCATCGTACAGGCTGGCATCGATGCCCTCGCCCACGGCGCAGATCACCGTGGTGGCGGGAAGCTCGACGGTCTCGCCCGTGGCGACGGGGCTGCGACGGCCGCTTGCATCCGGCTCGCCAAGCTCCATAACGTCGCAGGTCAGCACGGCGCCGTTGAGTGCCTTGGGCGCCAGCAGCTCGCAGAACTCAACGCCGTCGGCAAGAGCAAGATCAAGCTCTTCCTCGTCGGCGGGCATCTGCTTCTTGGTGCGGCGATACACCAGGCGCACGTTCTTCACACCAGCCAGGCGCTTGGCCACGCGGGCAGCATCCATGGCGGTGTTACCGGCGCCGATGACCACGACGTCCTCGCCCAGCTCGAGCTTCTCGCCCTTCTTGGCGGTCTCGAGGAACTCCAGCACGTCGAGCTCGGCACCCTCGCCCAAGCCCGCAGAGCCGGGCATCCAGGCACCGGTGGCCACGACCACGTCGGTAAAGCCCTGGGCCTTGAGCTCTTCAATGGAATCCACGCGAGCGTTGAGCTGCACCTTGGCGCCAAAGGCCAGGCAGAGCTCGGCATCGTGGGAGATATCGTCGCTCGCAATACGGAACTCGGGGATCACGTGGCGGACCACGCCGCCGAGCGAATCGCGGGCCTCAAAGATAGTGACGGGCACGCCGGCACGCGTCAGGAAGAACGCCGTCGCCAGACCGGCCGGGCCGCCACCGATAACGGCAACGTTGTGCTCGCCGTCGTTGGCAATGGCCTGGGCGCGCAGCTTGGGCAGCACGGCGGTCATGGCCTCGCGGGCAGCCTTGAGCTTGCTGGCGCGAATCTGGGCACCCTCGGGCTCGTAGAACGCACGCTCGCAAGCGCGGCCGCAGGGATGCGGGCAGATGGTGCCGGTGATAAACGGCAGGGCGTTGCGCTCGATGATGATGTTGAGCGCGTCCTCGAAGCGGCCCTCGTCAACAGCCGCCAGGTAGGCGGGAATATCCTGCTGGATGGGGCAGCTCGTGCGGCACGGCGCGGTAAAGCAGTCGGAAAGCGGGCTCTTGCCGGCAACCTTGCGGTCGGGCAGCGGACGCAGCGGCTTCTTGTAGAGCGGGTTGGTGAGCGAGTCGGCCTGGATCGCAGTCACGGCCTCGAGAGAGACGCCCTCAAACGGCTTGCCGTCCAGATCGCCAAACTCACCGGCCATCTGGCTAAAGCGCTCGTAGCCACCGGGCTTGAGCACGTCGGTCGCCAGGGTGACGGGCCAAATGCCGGCATCGTACAGGGCGCGGATGTTGTAGACCGTAGCACCGCCGGAGTAGCTGATGCGCAGCTTGCCATCGAACTGCTCGGTAATGCGACGGGCAGCCTCGATGGTCAGCGAGAACAGCGAACGGCCGGACATGTACATCTCGGTGGAAGGCAGCTCGTTCCTCGTCACGTCGACGGGGAAGGTGTTGGTGAGCTTGACGCCAAACTCCAGGCCGCGCTCGGCGCACAGGGCAATCAGGCGCTCGAACATGGGCACGGCGTCGGCCCACTGCAGGTCCTCACGGAAGTGCGTGTCATCGAAAACGATGTAGTCAAAGCCCAGCTCGTTCAGACGCTGGCGGGCAAACTCATAGCCCAGCAGCGTGGGGTTGCACTTGATGTAGGTGTTGAGGCCCTTCTCGGTGATCAAATAGGTCGCGATGCGCTCGATCTCCGCCGGCGGGCAGCCATGCAGCGTGGACTCGGTGATGGAGTTGGACACGCGCGCCGGGATGGACTCGACAAACGCGGCGTCGACATGCTCAAACTTGTCCAGGTTGGCGAGCGCCCAGGCACGGCACTCGTTCCAAACCTCGGAGCCGCTGGCGTCCTTCATGCCCTCGATGTAGGCGTCGACCTTAGGGCTCTTGATGCCCTCCAGGTCATAACCCACGGACATGTTAAAGACAAAGCCGTCCGGGCTGCCCAGGCCGTACTCGCGAGCGATCAGGTGGCAGGCAAACCATGCCTTCACGTACTCGGCAAAGGCCTGCGGAACCTCGAGCTCGGTCGACCACTCGCAGTTGTAGCACTCGTCCTGCGCCACAATGCAGGGCTTGTTCACACACTTGGAGAGCTCCTCGCCGTCCATAACCTGAACGGTCTTGAGCTCAAAGAAGCGGGAACCGGCCACGTAGGATGCCACGATGTTCTGGGCAAGCTGCGTGTTGGGGCCGGCGGCCGGGCCAAACGGAGTCTCGATGCGCTCGTCAAAAATGGGAAGCGCGCCCTCCTGGTTGGTCGTGACCATCTTACGCACGCCAAAGATGGCGTCCTGGGACTTGTGCTCCTCGATGATCCAGTTCATCAGCTGCGAAAACGGGATCGGCCTCATGATGTCGCTCATAATGAGCTCCTCTCTGTAACGCCCGGCGAGACCGCGCGGCGGGCGCAAATACGGTGTAGCGCTAGCACAGCGCCGGCGACCCCGCGGAGGCCGCCTATGCGCGCGCCGGATGCGGCGAAACATCCGACGCGCGCGAATCTACTTGTGAATTAGTAGGTGCGATCGTTGAGCGTGCTCCAGAGCTTCTTGGACTCGGCCATGGTCCACGCGTTGATCTTGGCCTCATCAATGCCAACGAACTCGCGATCCTTGTACAGGACGCGGCCGTTGATGATGGTGGTGCGGCAGTTTTTGCCCATCATGCCAAAGAGCATGTGGCCGTCGATATTCTCCTCGCTCAGCGGCGTAAAGGGCTTGTAGTCCATAACGATAACGTCGGCGGCAGCGCCGGCCTCGAGCACACCGAGCTTGCGATCGAAGTACTTGCTCGCCATCTTGGCGTTGTTCTCGAACAGCATGGTCATGGCCTCACACCAGCCCACGTTGGGCATGGCGGCGTTGTGACGCTGAATGATCAGGAAGACCTTAAGGCTCTCGAGCATATCGTGGGTGTAGGCGTCGGTGCCCATGCACACGGGGATGCCACGACGGAAGAACTCGAGCACGGGGGCGCAGCCCACGGCGTTGCCCATATTGGATTCGGGGTTGTTGACCAGCCAAGTGCCGGACTCCTTGACGATATCCATCTCGACAGGCGTCACGTGGATGCAGTGGCCGAGCATGGTGTCGGGACCCAGCAGGTTGTGCTGCAGCAGGCGCTCGACGGGGCTGATACCACCGCGGTTGAGGCGGGAATCCCACACGTCGTTCATGCCCTCGCACACATGGATGTGGAAGCCGGTCAGGCCGTTGTTGGCCTCGGCCATCTTATCCATGGTCTCGTCCGAAAGCGTAAAGGTAGCATGTCCGCCAAACATGGCGGCGATCATGTGGTTGTCGTTATCGCGACGCTCCTTGGCGGCCCACTGGGCAAATTCGGCGTTCTCGGCAATGGCCTGGTCGCACTTTTCCTGGCCGCGGCGATCGGAGACCTCGTAGCACAGGCACGAACGCATGCCCAGCTCCTGAGCGGCGTCCTTAATGGTAAAAAGGCTTCCCGGGATCTCGCAGAAGCTCGCATGGTGATCGAAGATCGTGGTGACGCCATCGCGGATGGAGTCAAGAATCGTGGCATAGGCGCTGGCCTTGGTGCCGTCGAGCGTCAGGTTGTCGTCGATCTTCCACCACTGCTGCTCAAGATTCTCCAGGAAGTTGGTGGGGTTGCAGCCCTTAATGGCAAGGCCGCGGGCCAAACCCGAGTAGATGTGGGTGTGGCAGTTGATGAGTCCAGGCATGATGAGGTTGCCCTGGGCATCGACGTACTCGGCATCCGGGTACTTGGCCTTGAGCTCGCGCTCGGGGCCCACTTCGACGATCGTATCTCCGTCAATGGCGACCGCACCGTTTGGAATGAACGGGGCCTGAGCGTTGCGGGTAAAGACGGAACCGTTAGCGACCAGAAGCATGAATGCTCCCTTCAACATCAGGGGCGGGGTTTGACACCTCTGACATGGCGGAGTGCGAAGCGCCGGCCTACACCGGAAACGGGCCCTCTCCCGTCAACGCTTCACCAAAGGGACAACCCTTTGAAGTGCGGCTTGGCGCCGCATGACGTCGGCGGACGAGGCGATGCGTCCGCCGACAAATAGCACCGAATTGGTTACTTCTTGCTCTCGGGCAAGACCAGATCCACGGCAGCGTCCTTGGCAGCATCGATGTGCTGAGCCACGACCGGCGTCTGCGGAAGGATCAGGTTAAGGACAATGGCCATGATGGCGGTGGGGGTTACGGCATTGGAGCCGATGACGGTGGACACCCAGGCGGGCATACCCTCGCCGGCAAGGCAACCGCTGGCCATCCAGATACCCAGGCCAAAGACGACGGAGGTGCCGACGATAGTGGTAGTGCGCTGCGTGAGGCCCTCGCGGGTGAACATGCGCACGCCGTTCATGGTGATGGTGCCAAAGACGCCGACGGTCGCGCCGCCGATGACGGGCTGCGGGATAGCGGAAAGGACGGCAGAGAGCTGCGGGAACAGACCGGCGATGGCAAAGACGGCCGCGATGATCACAAAGACCCACTTGTTGACGACCTTGTTGGAGCAGATGATGCCCACGTTCTGGCCAAGGGCGCTGGTGGGAAGACCGCCCAGCAGGCCGCCGACCATAGAGGTGAGGCCCTGGGACACGATAGCACCGGAGAGCTCGCGCTCGGTGGGCATACGGTCGATGGAGCCCAGGCAGGCGGCGGAGACGTCACCGATAACCTGAATAGCAACCATGGGGAACACGACAGCGAGGGTAATGCAGACCTCGGGATCAAACTCGAGCGCGTAGGGCATGAGCTTGGGAAGGGCGAAGACCTGAGCGGTGGCGACGCTGGAGAAGTCGATCATGCCAAAGGGGATGGAGACGATCATGCCAACGATCATGCCAAAGAACACGGATCCCAGCTTGAGCGTGCCCTTGCCAAAGTTGGCGAGCGCAAAGACCACGGCGAAGGTGATAAGAGCGACGCACCAGGCCTGCGGGGTGCCCCACAGCGGCGTACCCATACCGCCGGCCATATACTTGACGGCCGTGGGATACAGCGAAACGCCGATGGAGAAGATGACCGTACCGGTCACGACGGGCGGGAACAGCCACTTGATCTTGCTGTAGGCCAGGCCAAAGAGGACCGCGACGGCGCCGCCGACGATCTCGCCACCCAGCAGCGCACCAAAGCTAAAGCCCGAGGCGCCCATGGCCTGCAGGGCCGGCAGGAACGCGAACGAAACGCCCATGACGATGGGCAGGCCGCCGCCGATGCGACGGAAGGGAGCGAAGGCCTGAAGGGCTGTGTCGATTGCCGAAAGAATGAGTGCAACCTGAATGATGTCGGTGCTCTGCTGGCTATTAAAGCCGTAGACGCCGGCCATGATGACCGCCGGGGTAATGATGCCGGCAAACGATGCCAGTACGTGCTGAAGGGCACACGGGATCATTTCCTTAACGGGCGGCATGCCTTCGCGAATGAACAGGGCTTCAGTGCCGTTCGTAACCGTCTCCTGGGTCATTTGACCACCAATCCTCGAAATAGTTGTTTTCGCATCTAACGCTCTATTGTGACGCAGTGCGGGGTTGAGGTTGTGCCTTCGTTGCATATCGTATTAAAGATGATTCTCATTCTCAATAATAATTTTTTGTTATCAGACTATTCTTCAGCTGAGATAACGCATTTCCGCAGGTCAGGAATGTGTCTGTTCAAAATAGCATCTAACTTTTCTTTTGGTCGACCGTTTACCGCCAAATTTCTACCGTTCGTCTGTATTACGCAATGTACCTGCGGATATACGAGATGATGGGCAGCGTGTTACCATGATAAAAAATTGTTATGAACACTTCGATAGAACCCAAAGGAGTTGCCCGTGAACGAGACCGTACGTCGCTTTTTGCCGATGGTCGATTTCCTGGAGCAGGTACTCGGTAAGAACAGCGAGATCGTCCTGCACGATTTCTCGGATCCCGACCACGCCATCGTCGATATCCGCAACGGTATCGTGAGCGGCCGCAAGGTCGGCGGTCCCGCTACCGATCTGGCACTCAAGATCATGCACGACGCCAAGTATCGCGACCTGCCGTTTATAACGGGCTACGAGGGACGCGGTGCCGGTGGCAAGACGTTGGAGTCGGCGACGTACTTTATCCGTGAGGACAACGAGATCGTCGGCATGCTTTGCGTCAACACCGATCTTTCCACGATACGCTCCATCAACGCCATGACTCAGCAGCTCATGGCCTGCTTCGACGCTGTGCCAAGGCAGGCGGAGCCCGCGTCTATCGAGGTCGAAAGTCTTTCGGAGTCTACGCAGGAGCTCATCGACCGCAGTATTTCCGAGTTGCTGAGCGCGCGCGGGCTGGATGTAGCGTCGCTTGGTCAGAGCGACCGCGTGGACGTCATTCGCCACCTCAACGGCAACGGGGTGTTCATGCTCAAGGGCGCCGTGGCCTGCGCCGCCACCGCGCTGGGCATCTCGGAGCCCAGCGTCTACCGCTACCTGCAAAAAGTTCGCAAGGAGGGCTAACGAGCAAAATGGAGCGCGGCTCCACAAGCGATCCGTCACTTAACAAAAGACCCTGCAGCTCGCACGCGCTGCAGGGTCTTTTTGCATGTCATGTTTAGTTGTTGCCAACGCCTTAGAGAGCGGCGACGACCTCGATCTCGACCAGACCGCCAGCCGGA
>CBCTTO010000040.1:0-14479 GCA_965149855.1 uncultured Collinsella sp. | reverse complement strand
GTGGTCGATTACCTGCTCGAGTCCGTGCGCCGCTGGGCCGAGGTCTTTGGCGTCGACGGCCTGCGCCTGGACGTTGCCTATATGCTCGACCGCGACTTTATGCGCCGCCTGCACGTCTTTACCCGTGAGCTCAAGCCCGACTTTGTGCTGATCGGCGAGACGCTCCACGGCGACTACAACCAAATCGTCAACGACGAGATGCTCGATTCCTGCACTAATTACGAGTGCTACAAGGGCCTGTATTCCAGCTTTAACTCGGTCAATATGTTCGAAATCGCGCACTCGCTGCACCGTCAGTTTGGCGGCGACCCTTGGTGCATCTACCGCGGCAAGCACCTGCTGTCGTTTGTCGACAACCACGACGTGCCGCGCCTGGCGAGCATCCTCACCGACAAGTCCTGTCTGCGTCCCGCCTACGGCATGCTCTTTGGCATGCCAGGCATCCCGTGCGTCTACTATGGCAGCGAGTGGGGAATTGCTGGCGAAAAGGGCGGCCCCGATGGCGACTGGGCGCTGCGCCCTGCGCCCGATGAGCCTGCGCCCAACGAGCTGACGGCCTTTATCACGCAACTTGCGCACCTTCGCTCGGCCGACGACGCGACGGCCCGTGCTCTCAACTACGATGCCTATCGCAACGTGGTGATCCAGAATAAGCAGCTGCTGTTCGAACGCGCTTGTGACGGTGCGACGGTGCTCGTGGCGGTGAATGCCGTGGGTGAGCCTTACGCCTTTGGCGCCGGCGAACTCAACGGCTCCTTCGTCGACCTGCTTGCCGACGATGCGCCCACGGTCGAGCTGACGGGTACCCTTGAGCTTGCACCCTACGAGGTGCGCTATCTGTTGAGAGCCTAGCCCATGGCCGTGTCTGACGAGGGCTATCAACATATTGAGCATGGGTTTGAGCCCGTGTTCGACCAGCACTCGCGCGTTTTGGTACTCGGGTCGTTTCCCTCGGTGCTTTCGCGCGCCAATGCCTTTTATTACGGCAACCCTCAGAATCGCTTTTGGCGCGTGATGGCCGCGTGCCTCGGTGTGCCTGTGCCACCCAACGAGGGCGACCCTTTGGCGGACAGCGAGTCCGCGACGCTCGACGCCTCGATTGCTGCCAAGCGATCCATGCTGCTGAACGGCGGTGTAGCCCTGTGGGATGTGATTGAGAGCTGCGACATTAAGGGCTCGAGTGACGCGAGCATTCGCAACGTTGTGCCAGCACATATCGAGCGCATTACGGGCAATGCGCCTATTGAGCTGGTGGTGTGTAATGGAGGTACGGCGGGGCGCCTCTATAAGCGCTATCTACAGGAGCGGACAGGTCTGCCCGCTGTCGTATTGCCGTCAACTAGTCCCGCTAACGCGGCTTGGCGTCTGGAACGTCTTGTTGAGCGTTGGCACGAAGCCGTTGACTGGATCGCACGGTAGTCTAGATCCTTGATTGAGCATGGGCGCCGAGGCGTTTGATGATGGCGCGCCAGGTCGGCGCGGGCAGCGCGGGCTCGACACGCACCATGCCGTCGGCATCGACGCTACCGGCATTGCCACCGCCAAGCAGCTGCGCATGCTCAATGGAGCAGCCCATGCGCACGGCGCCCACGAGCTTATCCATCGCTTCCGAAAATGGTCGGCGCAAGAGGCCCATACGCGGGGAGTGGCGAAGCGCCGCAATACCGCTGCCGGCACAGACGACAACGCCGCCACACCACAATTGGTCATGGCGCTCACATGCCTTGTGCAGACGAACGGCGGTCCCGCGCGCCTGCTTAGCGCCCTCTTGTGCGGCTCGAATCGCGGCATAGACGCGCGTTCCCGTACCGCCAAAGCGCTCAAGCGCCTGCTCGATAGCTGTCAACGTCTCATCGTCAGCCACATCTTCAATGGCCAGCACGATGCCATCGGCAACGCTGCCGGCATCATCCGCCTCCAAATCAACCGGGCGGGGGAGCGCGGTGCCGGAAAGCTGTGCATAGGCGGCGATGGCATCTTGCAGGTCCCAGAGCAAAAACTCAAGATCGGTGCTATCGGGAATGCTGATATACGCAATGGTTCGCAACGTTTTTGGTACATCGCCGCGTGAGGTCGTCTCCATGCCGCCTCCTTTCCGGTTGGTTTCCGTTTAGGTTACACCGTCTGGCGGCGTCTCGCCGCGCTATCCTAGTGCAACCCTTACGAAAGGAACGCCATGCGTCTGCCCATGAATACCTCGCTTGCCATGCTCAAGCCCTCCGGTATCCGCCGAATCAACGCGCTCGCCGCCCAGCACCCGGGGTGCATCGCGCTTGCGCTCGGCGAGCCCGATTTTCCCACGCCCGATGTGATTAGTGCCGAGGTGATCGCCGCACTGGACCGCGGTGACACGCACTATCCGCCCAACAACGGTCGCCCCGCCTTGCGTGAGGCGTTATCTGCCTACATGGGGGACGCGGGCCTTACGTTTTCGGCCGACGAGGTCATCCTAACCGACGGCGCGACCGAGGCCCTGTCGGCAACATTCATGGCTATGCTCAACCCCGGCGACGAGGTCATCATCCCCACGCCGGCCTTTGGCCTGTACGAGAGCATCGTCGTGGCCAATCACGCCAAAGCGGTCTTTTTGGATACGGAGCCTGCGCAATTTCAGATTGATGAGGAGGCGCTTCGTGCCTGCGTGACGCCGGCGACCAAGGCCATCGTCATCTGCACGCCCAACAATCCTACGGGTTGCATCCTCAACGCGGCTTCGCTCGACGCCGTGGCGCGCGTGGCAGAGCAGGCGGGCATCTACGTGGTCTGCGACGACGTATACAACCGCCTGGTTTATGTGGGTGGCTACGAGCGCTTTACCCAGCGCCACCCGGAGCTTCGCGATCAGACGGTAGTTATTGAGAGCTTCTCCAAGCCCTGGGCTATGACCGGCTGGCGCCTGGGCTGGCTCGCAGCGGCAACCCCCGTCATCGCCGAGATCGCAAAAGCTCACCAATACCTAGTATCGAGCGCCGTTTCATTTGAGATGGACGCCGCAGCTCGATCCCTGACCGTCGACCCAACCCCCATGCTCAAAGTCTACCGAGCCCGCCGCGAACGCGTACTCGTAGCCTTAGACGCCATGGGCCTCGACGTAGTAGAGCCCGCAGGAGCCTTCTACACTTTCCCAAGCATCAAAAAGTTCGGCCTAACCAGCGAAGACTTCTGTATCAAAGCCATCAAAGAAGCAAACGTAGCCCTAGTCCCGGGCGACTGTTTCGGCACCGAAGGCCACATCCGCCTCAGCTACTGCGTCTCCGACGAAAACCTGGACGAAGGCCTAAATCGCCTGTCCACCTTCATTTCAACCTTATAGCCCAACGGGACGCAACACATCAGCCCACCGACCCAAGCATTATGAGCGGGGGCGTCAGCCAACGAAAAACCGGGCTGCCCAAAGTCAAGGCAGGCACGCGCCGCCGAAGGCCAGGCGCAAGGTTTTCGTAGATTCCGCACGAGCCGAAGAGCACTTAATGTGCTCTTCGTGCGAGCCAGGACTTGACCGAGCGAAAACCTTGCGCCTGGCCTTCGGCGGCGCGACCGAGATGGTGGAATTGTGTGCAGCCAGGGTTGCCGTTGACCGACGCCGGGGTCCCCGCCATAATACTTTCGGTTCACGCACGAATCCGCTGCCAGAGACAGCCGGCGCAAACGGGTCTTACCCGCGAGCTTAATGGGACTTCCCGCCAGCCGAGGTGGTCGAGTAGATATGTCTTCTCGCCCCCGTCGCTCATGCAGCGCGGGGGCTTTCTTTTTGGACATGCCCCCGTCACGTCCTTGTGGCGGACCGTGCCCGGAAAGAATTCGAGGAGGTGTAATTCATGCCCCAGCAGTACAAAATCGACAAGGTTGCAGAGATCGAGTCCCGTATCGCCGAGAACGCCGGTCTGTTCGTCGTCAATTACAACGGTCTGACGGTTAAGCAGGCTCAGGAGCTGCGTCATCAGCTTCGCGAGTGCGGCGCCGAGATGAAGGTCTACAAGAACAACCTGGTCAAGATCGCCCTCAAGAACCAGGAGCAGCCCGAGCTCGACGAGATCCTCGCCGGCCCCGTCGCTTATGTGTTCTACGAGTCCGAGCCGGTCGAGGCCGCTAAGGCCCTTAAGGACTTCTCCGCTCAGTCCAAGGGCGTCCTTGAGATCAAGGGCGGTATCTCCGACGGCAAGGCCGTTTCCGCTGATGATGTTAAGGCTATCGCCGAGCTGCCCACCAAGGATCAGCTTCTCGGCCAGATCGCCGGTCTCATCTCCGGTTTCGCTCGCGACATCGCTGTCTGCGTCAACGGCGTTTCCTCTGGTCTCGCTCGTTCGATTCAGCAGGTCTCCGAGCAGAAGGCAGCCTAGTTGCTGTTTTCACCCGCGGCGGCAACGCCGCACCCCTGGCGCATTCGCGCCGTGTTTTAACTGATCTCCGTGCATCCGCACGGAAACCGAAAGGACTTAGAAATGGCTAAGCTTACCACCGATGAGATCATCGATGCTCTTAAGGAAATGACCCTTCTCGAGGCTTCCGAGCTCGTCAAGGCTATCGAGGACACCTTCGGCGTTTCCGCCGCTGCTCCTGCCGCTGTTGTCGCCGCTCCCGCTGCTGGCGCTGCTGAGGCCGAGGAGAAGACCGAGTTTGACGTCGTGCTCGAGGGCTTCGGCGACAACAAGATCCAGGTCATCAAGGCCGTCCGTGAGCTCACCAACCTTGGCCTGAAGGAGGCCAAGGAGGTCGTCGAGGGCGCTCCCAAGGCTGTTCTCGAGGGTGCCAAGAAGGAGGACGCCGAGGCTGCCAAGGAGAAGCTCGAGGCTGCTGGCGCTGCTGTCACCCTCAAGTAATCAGGCTTTCTCGCCAGATTTCTTTAAAGACGGGGTTCGCATTGCGAGCCCCGTCTTTTTTGTTTTTCGGTCCCTCGACATCGGTAGCTCAAACTGCCATATTCTGTGATTTGCGTCGTATCGGGTGCCCTGCCGTTGGGCAATAAAATTGCACCATTCGAGCAATAATTTGCGTTGACCTGCTGAAGAATTGTCTCTGCCTTGTAGCGACATATAGTTCCAGCGGTAAGATGCTTGAGTATCGCAATTTGGTCTGCGGCTGTGTGCCGCACGCATGGGGCGCTTTTGCGCCTGCGAAAGGATCTTTGAATAACATGAAGGCAATCATCCCCGCCGCCGGTCTTGGCACGCGTTTTCTGCCTGGCACCAAGTGCACGCCCAAAGAGATGCTGCCGGTGCTCGACAAGCCCGTCATTCAGTACGTCGTCGAGGAGGCGCTCGACCCCGAGGAAGTCGACGACGCCATCATCGTTACTTCTCCCGGTAAGCCTGAGCTACTGAACTACTTCCAGCCCGATCGCTCGCTCGAGAACCTGCTGCGCGAGCGCGGCAAGAACGCCTATGCCGATGCCGTCGCCCACGCTGGCGGTATGCCGGTCGACTTCCGTTATCAGTACGAGCCCAAGGGCCTCGGCCATGCTATCCGCTCTGCTGCCGACGCCGTGGCAGGGGAGAACTTCCTGGTTCTTCTGGGCGACTACGTTGTGCCTAATCGCGACATCTGCGACAAGATGCTCGCCGTTTCCAAGGAGCACGGTGGAGCTTCGGTTATCGCCGTCGCTGCTTGCTCGCCCGAGGAAGTCAGCCGCTACGGCGTTATCGCCGGCGAGCGCGTCGGTTCGCTCGAGGGCGCCGAGGACGTTGCCGATGCAGAGCCGGGCGCTGTCTGGCGTATCGGCGGTCTGGTCGAGAAGCCCGCTCCCGAGGCGGCTCCGTCCAACCTGTACATCGTCGGTCGCTACCTGCTGAGCCCGCTGGTCATGGACCTGCTCGCTGATCAGCAGGCCGGCAAGGGCGGCGAGATTCAGCTCACCGACGCCATGGCCCGCTCGCTCGACCGCGAGGCTATGTACGCTGTCGTTATCGACCCGCTGTCGGGCTACGACACCGGCACCCCGTCTGGCTGGATGGCAACCAACGCCCTCATGGCCGCAAGCGATTCTCGCTTTGCCGATGCCTTCTGGGACGCCATCGACGAGCGCGGCGGATTGATGCGCAAGTAAGCCTTCGGACATCGACATTTACGGGCGCGGACCTCGGTTCGCGCCCGTTTTTTATAAGAGCTGCGATTGCTGGCTCCCTGTTCACAGAAAATATATGAACAGATGTTCGATACACATACATCTACCTGCGTGTTTTCTGCCGAAAAACTTTGCTACTCCAAAAACTCAATCGCGTCAAGGCTTTTCTTGCCCAACGGTCGGTACCTGATAAACTATTAGGTTGCGATAACTGGCGAAGCTATGCCTCGCCAACCCACCGAGCATTTCCGTGAAGGAGGAAAAACCTGGTGACCTACGCATACACTGCCACTGAGCGCAAGCGCGTCAGCTTCGGGAAAATCCCGGAGGCCATGGAGCTCCCCAACCTTATCTCTGTTCAAAGGGAATCCTTTGAGCGTTTTAAGGACGAGGGCCTTCGTGAGGCGTTCAAGGAATCCAGCCCCATCCAGAGCCAGAACCATGTTCTCGAGGTTACCTTCGGCGAGCATCAGTTCGGCGACCCCGCGCACACCGTCGAGGAGTGCCGCGAGAAGGATATGACCTATCAGGCTCCGCTTCTGACCGACGTCCGTCTCACCAACAAGGAGACCGGCGAGATCAAGGAGCAGCTCGTCTTTATGGGCGACTTCCCCATGATGACCGATCAGGGCACCTTCATCATCAACGGTACCGAGCGTATCGTCGTTTCGCAGCTCGTCCGTTCCCCGGGTGTGTACTACAGCTCCGAGATGGATTCGGGCAAGCAGATCTACAAGGCCCAGATCATCCCGTCCCGCGGTGCCTGGCTCGAGTTTGAGGTCGACAAGCGCGACCAGCTCATGGTCTCCATCGACCGTAAGCGTAAGCAGAGCGCCACGATGTTCCTGCGCGCCCTTGGCATCGCCGTCACCAACGACGACATCATCGAGCTGCTCGGCAACTCCGATGTGATTAAGCGCACCCTGGAGCGCGATACCGCCCTCACTCGCGAGGATGCCCTTATCGAGATCTACCGTCGTCTGCGCCCGGGCGAGCCTCCCACCGTGGACGCTTCCCGCAGCCTGCTCGAGGGCCTGCTCTTCAACCCGCAGCGCTACGATTTGGCCCGCGTCGGTCGTTACAAGGTCAACAAGAAGCTCAACCTCACCACCGAGGAAGAGGTCACGGTGCTCACCGACGAGGATATCGTCGCGACGCTGCGCTACCTGCTGTCCCTCGCTGCCGGCGAGCAGGGCTTCAAGGTCGACGACATCGATCACTTTGGCAACCGCCGCATCCGCACCGTCGGCGAGCTCGTCGCCAACCAGTTCCGTATCGGCATGAGCCGTATGGAGCGCGTCGTCCGTGAGCGCATGAGCTCCCAGGACATCGACGAGATCACCCCGCAGTCGCTCATCAACATCCGTCCGATCGTGGCCTCCATCAAGGAGTTCTTCGGTTCCTCGCAGCTCTCGCAGTTCATGGACCAGGCGAACCCCCTGACCGGTCTGACCCACAAGCGCCGTCTGTCCGCACTCGGCCCTGGCGGTCTTGCCGGCCACAAGTCCGGCTCCAGCCGCCGCACCAACGTGCCGACGGCCGTCCGCGACGTTCACAACTCGCACTACAGCCGCATGTGCCCGATCGAGACCCCCGAAGGCCCCAACATCGGCCTGATCGGCTCGCTCGCCCTCTACGCCCGCGTCAACGAGTACGGCTTCATCGAGGCTCCGTTCCGTCGCGTCGAGAACGGCGTTGCCACCGACCAGATCGACTGGATGACCGCTGACGAGGAAGAGAAGCACGTCATCGCGCCGGCCAACACGCCGCTCGATCCCAAGACCAACGAGTTCATCACGACCGATGCCGAGGGCAAGCTTGTCCGCCCGCACACCGTGATCGCCCGTACCCGCGACTTCGACGGCTCCTTCGGCGCTCCCGCCGACGTGCCTGTCGAGGACGTCGACTACATGGACGTCTCGCCGCGTCAGATGCTCTCCGTCGCAGCCACGCTGATTCCGTTCCTTGAGCACGACGACGCTAAGCGTACGCTCATGGGCGCCAACATGCAGCGTCAGGCCGTGCCGCTGGTTCACCCCGCCGCTCCCTATGTCGGTACCGGCATGGAGCGTCGCGCCGCTCTGGACTCCGGCGAGGTCACCCTGGCCAAGAACGCCGGCGAGGTCATCTTTGCCGACGCCGCCAGGATCATCGTCAAGCATGCCGGCGGCATGGACGAGTATCACCTGGCCAAGTACCAGCGCTCCAACCAGTCCACCTGCATCAACCACCGTCCGCTCGTGCGCGTCGGTGACACCGTTGAGCAGGGCGAGCCCCTGGCCGACGGTCCTTCGACCGATCATGGCGAGCTCGCACTGGGTCAGAACCTCACCGTGGCATACATGCCGTGGGAAGGCTTCAACTACGAGGACGGTATCGTTGTGTCCGAGCGCCTGGTGGCCGAGGACCTGCTGACGACCATCAACATCACCCGTCACGAGATCGACGCCCGCGACACCAAGCTCGGCCCCGAGGAGATCACCCGCGAGATCCCGAACCTCTCCGAGGACATGCTTGCCAACCTCGACGAGGACGGTATCATCCGCATCGGCGCCGAGGTCGGCCCTGGCGACATCCTGGTCGGCAAGGTCACGCCTAAGGGCGAGAGCGCTCTGACCGCCGAGGAGCGCCTGCTGCGCGCCATCTTCGGTGCCAAGGCCCACGACGTCCGCGACACCTCCCTTAAGATGCCTCACGGCGCTTACGGCCGCGTCATCGACGTCGTCCGCTTTAGCCGCGAGAACGGCGACGACCTGGCCCCCGGCGTCAACGAGCAGGTGCGCGTCTACGTCGCCCAGCGTCGTAAGATCCAGCAGGGCGATAAGATCGCCGGTCGCCACGGCAACAAGGGTGTTATCTGCAACGTTCTGCCGGTCGAGGACATGCCCTACATGGCTGACGGTACCCCGATCGACGTTATCCTCAACCCGCTGGGCGTTCCTTCGCGTATGAACGTCGGCCAGCTGCTCGAGTGCCACCTTGGCTGGGCTGCTGCCTGCGGTTGGGATACCGAGCAGGCCGACTCCGACAAGTACGTCCCCGGTCCGTTCTTCACCGCCACGCCCGTCTTCGACGGCGCCAAGGAGGACGAGATCGCCGAGGTCATTCGTCGTGCCAACAAGAACATGCTCAACAAGGCCACCGCTGCCTTTGGCGATCACATGCGCCCCGAGTTCGTCACCCAGCTTGACGAGCGCGGCAAGACCCGCCTGTTCGACGGCCGCACCGGCGAGGAGTTCCGCGAGCCCATTACCGTGGGTACGTCCTACATCCTCAAGCTCGGCCACATGGTCGACGACAAGATCCACGCCCGTTCGACCGGCCCTTACAGCCTGGTTACCCAGCAGCCTCTGGGCGGCAAGGCTCAGTTCGGCGGCCAGCGCTTCGGCGAGATGGAAGTTTGGGCACTGTACGCTTACGGTGCGTCCAACGTCCTGCAGGAGATTCTGACCGTCAAGTCCGACGATACCGTGGGCCGCGTCAAGACCTACGAGTCCATCGTCAAGGGCGAGAACGTCCCGGTTCCGGGTATCCCCGAGTCCTTCAAGGTTCTCGTCAAGGAGATTCGTTCGCTCGCACTGGACATCGAGCCCATGCACGATGCCGACGAGGACGCCTCCGCCCCTGTGACCGCCGAGGAGACCTCTGCTCTCGACGACCTGGCTGCGCTCGCCGGCGTTGACGCCGACGTCGAGGCCGAGGATGCCGAGACCGCCGAGGCACCCGAGGCTGTCGCCGCCACGACCACTGATAAGGAGTAGTTGACTGTGGCAGATTTCGAAGCTACTGATTTTGACTCGGTAAAGATCTCCCTTGCCTCCGCCGACCAGATCCGTTCCTGGTCGCACGGTGAGGTCAAGAAGCCGGAGACCATCAATTACCGTACCCTCAAGCCCGAGAAGGACGGCCTGTTCTGCGAGAAGATCTTCGGTCCCGCCAAGGACTGGGAGTGCTCCTGCGGCAAGTACAAGGGCATCCGCTTTAAGGGCATCGTCTGCGAGCGCTGCGGCGTCGAGGTCACCTCGGCTAAGGTGCGTCGCGACCGCATGGGCCACATCGAGCTCGCTGCTCCCGTGTCCCACATCTGGTACTTCAAGAGCCCCACGAGCTTCCCGATGAGCCGTATGCTCGACATCAAGTCCAAGGACCTCGAGAAGGTTCTGTACTTTGCCAGCTACATCATCACCGAGGTTGACTACGAGGCTCGCGAGGCCGACGCCGACGACCTGCGCGAGGAGCTCGCCGCCGATCTGGAAGAGATCGATGCCGAGTGCGCCCGCCAGATCGAGTCCCTCAAGGAGCAGGGCGACCCCGAGAACTTTGACGAGTTCTCCGACGAGGAGCCGCTGACCCCCGAGGAGATCGCCTCCGGCATCGTCGACATCGAGGAAGAGTGCAAGGACGAGAAGCAGCTCCGCACGGACGCCTTCAACGCCTTCATGAAGCTCTCCGAGCGCGACCTCATCTCCGATGAGCCGCTGTTCCGCGAGATGACCCGTTACTACTCCATGTACTTCAAGGGTGGCATGGGTGCCGAGGCCGTCCGCGACTTGCTCGCTGCCATCGACCTCCCCTCCGAGGCCGAGAAGCTCAAGGCCATCATCGCCGACGAGGACTCCCAGAAGCAGAAGCGCGAGAAGGCCGTTAAGCGCCTCGAGGTCGTTGACGCCTTCCTGAAGGGCGGCAACAGCCCCGCGAACATGATCTTGGACGTCATCCCGGTCATTCCGCCCGATCTGCGCCCGATGGTCCAGCTCGACGGCGGCCGCTTTGCCGCGTCCGACCTCAACGACCTGTATCGTCGCGTGATCAACCGTAACAACCGACTCAAGCGCCTGCTCGACCTGGACGCCCCTGCGATCATCGTGAACAACGAGAAGCGCATGCTCCAGGAGTCCGTGGACGCCCTGTTCGACAACGGCCGTCGTGGTCGCCCGGTCTCTGGCCGTGGCGGTCGCCCGCTCAAGTCGCTCGCCGAGGCCCTCAAGGGCAAGCAGGGTCGTTTCCGTCAGAACCTGCTGGGCAAGCGTGTCGACTACTCCGGCCGTTCGGTAATCGTTACCGACCCCAAGCTGCTGCTGCACCAGTGCGGTCTGCCCAAGACCATGGCGCTGGAGCTCTTCAAGCCCTTCGTCATGAAGCGCCTGGTCGAGCTTGGCAAGGTCGAGAACATCAAGGGCGCCAAGCGCGCTATCGACCGCGGTGCCACCTTTGTGTGGGACATCCTCGAAGAGGTCATCGACGGCCGCGTCGTGCTGCTCAACCGTGCACCGACCCTGCACCGTCTGTCCATCCAGGCCTTTGAGCCGGTGCTGGTCGAGGGCAAGGCTATCCACCTGCACCCGCTGGTCTGCTCGCCCTTCAACGCCGACTTCGACGGCGACCAGATGTCTGTCCACGTGCCGCTGTCCAGCCAGGCTCAGGCCGAGGCTCGTGTGCTCATGCTCTCTGCGAACAACCTGCGCTCGCCGGCATCCGGCAAGCCGGTTAACATCCCTTCGCAGGACATGATTATCGGTGTGTACTACCTCACCCAGGTCCGCGAGGGTCTGCCGGGCGAGAACCACGTGTTCGCTAGCTTCGACGACGCGCTGCACGCCTATGACTGCCGCTCCGAGGTCGACATGCAGGCCAAGATCCAGGTCCGCGTGTCCGCTGCCGATGCCAACGTCATCAACGAGGACGGCACCCGTATCTTCCGCGTCAAGAACGGCAAGAACGAGTTCGTCGACTACGACGTCACCGGCAACAAGACCGCGCGCTTCGAGACCTCTATCGGCCGCATCATCTTCAACCGCCAGTGCCTGCCCGAAGACTACGAGTTCATGAACTACAAGATGGTCAAGGGCGACGTGGCCAAGCTGGTTGCCGACTGCTGCGATCGTTACCCCGAGGCCAAGGTTGGCCCGATTCTCGACGCCATCAAGTACTCCGGCTTCCACTACGCTACCCGCGCCGGCCTCACCATCTCGGTGTGGGACGCTCTCATCCCTGCCGAGAAGCAGGAGCTGCTCGATCGCGCCCAGGCCAACGTCGACCAGATCAACGAGTACTTCGAGGAGGGCTTCATCAACGAGACGGAGCGCCACATCGAAGTCGTTAACGAGTGGACCGCTTGTACCGATAAGGTTGCAGCGCTCATGCTCGACTTGTTCGACGAGGAGAACCCGCTCTACATGATGGCCGACTCCGGCGCCCGTGGTTCTAAGACCCAGCTGCGTCAGCTCGGCGGCATGCGTGGCCTGATGGCAGACATGTCCGGCGAGACGATCGACCTTCCCATTAAGGCGAACTTCCGCGAGGGCCTGCTGCCGCTCGAGTACTTCATTTCGACCTACGGCGCCCGTAAGGGCCTGGTCGATACCGCATCCCACACCTCGGACTCTGGTTACCTGACCCGTCGTCTGGTCGACGTGGCCCAGGACGTCATCGTCCGCGAGGAGGACTGCGGTACGCACGAGGGCGTCACCTACAACCTCATCATTCCCGGCACCACCGACCTCAACACCGACCTCGTCGGCCGTTGCTTCATTGAGGACGTCGTGGCCCCCGATGGCACCGTGCTCTTTGAGCAGGATGGCTACATCGAGAAGGTCGCTGACATCCAGAAGATGGTCGATGCGGGCCTTAAGAAGGTCAAGCTTCGCGCGCTGCTCACCTGCCGCTCCAAGTACGGCGTGTGCCAGAAGTGCTACGGCTGGGATCTTTCCACCCGTCGTCCGGTCGCCATCGGTACCGCGGTCGGCATTATTGCCGCCCAGTCCATCGGCGAGCCCGGTACGCAGCTTACGATGCGTACCATTCACTCCGGCGGCGTCGCTGGCGTTGACGATATTACGCAGGGTCTGCCTACGGTCAGCCGTATGTTCGATATCGTCGGTAACGTCAACGAGAAGATTCTGGGTCGCGAGGCCGAGCTGGCTCCGTACTCCGGTCACCTCTCGATTAAGCCCGAGAAGTCCGAGTACGTGCTGACGCTCACCGACTCCGAGGATCACACCCGTGTCCTCGACGAGCGTCGCGTCCCTGCTTCGGTGCGCTTTATGCCCGAGATCGAGGACGGCTGCGAGGTTCGCGCCGGCGATCAGATCACCAAGGGCTTCGTCAACTTCCGCAACCTGCGCAAGCTGACCGACATCGAGTCGACGATGCACACCTTCGTCGAGAGCGTCAAGGACGTCTACACCAGTCAGGGCGTCGACCTGAACGACAAGCACATCGAGGTGCTCGCACGTCAGATGCTGCGTCGCGTTCAGATCACCAACCCCGGTGACTCCAAGTACCTGCTTGGTCAGTACGTCGACCGCTACGAGTTCGCCGACGAGGTCGAGCGCGTTGCCCGTCTGGGCGGTCAGGCTCCTGTGGCCGAGCCCGTCATCCTGGGTACGCTCAAGGTCGCGTCCAACATCGACTCCTGGCTGTCGAGCGCTTCGTTCATCCGTACCGCCGGCGTCCTTACCGAGGCTGCCATCGAGGGCAAGGTCGACCACCTGCTCGACCTTAAGTCCAACGTCATCGTCGGTAAGAAGATCCCGGCTGGTACCGGCCTCAAGCCGTACGCCAACGCCAAGCTGACGTATCGCACGGCCGACGGCTACGTGGACATCGACGGCCCGGCTTCGCCCAACGCCAAGTCGCTGCCCGAGTGGGCTCCTGTGGAGCTCAAGGACTTGGACGAGCAGCTCCCGCAGCAGCTCGACTGGGCCGGCTACGACGAGTTCGGTGGTGCTGACGGTTCGTTCACCCGCAACGGCCACACCATCTCCGCCGAGAAGGCTCGCCTGTACCTGTTCGACGACCTGGGCGTGTCGCAGCGCTGGACCAACAAGTTCAGCGAGGTCGGCATCGAGACGGTTGGCGACCTGGTTGGCAAGTCCGAGGAGGATCTGCTGCGCATCGATGGCATCGGTGCCAAGGCGATCGAGGAGCTCCGTGACGGCCTCGAGGCCCACGATCTGCTCTACATCCTCGAGAACAACGACGACGTTGCCGACGAGGAAGACCTCTCGCAGCTGCTGCAGATGGTCTTTAGCCCCGACGGTCCGGACGATATCCTGCTGGGTACCTCCGCTCCGACGCATCACGCCGACGCCGACGAGGAGCTCCTGGGCGCCCCGATCGACGACAAGAAGGCTCCCGCCAACGGCGCGATCAACGAGGACATGGCTTCCCTCGACGAGCTGCTCAACCAGCTCGTGGACACCGACGACGCCGAAGAGGCCAAGGACAACGACGAGGAGTAATTTCCTAGTACGTTAACCGTCCTTCCAAAGACCCGCTTCCCAACAGGGGAGCGGGTCTTTTTTGGTGAGGAACGTTGCCCCGACGAGCACGTCGGATTCCCGGAACGGGCCGCCCGCTGTTTAAGTTTGTCGCGAGTTCCGCACGCAAAGGAAAGCACTTAATGTGCTTTCCGTC
>CBCTTO010000039.1:0-14599 GCA_965149855.1 uncultured Collinsella sp. | reverse complement strand
TGCACCCAAACCGCGCCGCGAAGGCGCCGTCAAAGGAGGTCGAAGATGTCGTATCGCGTGTCGACGCAGGTCTACAGCGGACCGTTCGACCTGCTGCTGCAGCTGGTAACCCGTCAAAAAGTAGATATCGGCGCCATCTCCATCAGCGAGGTGGCCGAGCAATACCTGGCCGAGGCCGAGCGCATTGAGGCGCTGGACCTGGACGTGGCGAGCGACTTTTTGCTGGTCGCGGCGACCCTTTTGGATATCAAGGCCGCTTCGCTGGTGCCACAGGAGGCCCCGCGCAAAGCCGACGACGATGACGAGCTCGACGATGACCTCGAGGAGCTCAGCGCGCTCGACGGCGACGCCCTGCGCGAGGTCCTGATTCAGCGCTTGATTGCCTACAAGCAGTTTAAGGGCGCGGCGGCAGCCCTTGGCGCGCGCATGCAGGCCGAAAGCCGCATGCATCCGCGCGTGGCCGGCCCCGACCCTGAGTTCTTGGGCCTGATGCCCGACTATCTGGCCGGCATCACCCTGCGCGGCCTGGCCGTCATCTGTGCCGACCTGGACGGCAAGCGCCAGACCTTCCTGCTGGAGGCCGAGCACGTGGCACCTCATCGCGTGCCGCTCGACCTGACCGTGGCCTCGGTCGACCGCTTTACTATGGCGCACCAAACCTGCACCTTCCGCGAGCTGCTGGACGGCGATGCCACCACCGAGCAGCTCGTCGTCACCTTCCTGGCCATGCTGGAGCTCGCCAAACGCGGCTCGCTCACCCTGAGCCAGGACGAGATCTTTGGAACCATTCAAATCAACCGCGTCGAGGGCGCCGAGGCCTACGTGCCCGGCGAGGGCCCCGAGCTCACCGAATAGGAGCGACCAACCATGTCAAACCTTTCCACGCTGGAGGCAAACAGCCTCAAAGGCGCCCTCGAGGCGCTGCTGCTGGTCTCAAGCGACCCCGTGAGCGCGCCCGCGCTGGCAAACGCGCTCGATATCGCCCCCGGCGAGTGCGCATCGCTGCTCGCTGAGCTCAAAGTTGAGTACGAGGAGGCCAACCGCGGCTTTCAGCTGCGCGAGGTCGCCGGCGGCTGGCGCCTGTTTACGCACCCTGCCTACCACGATGTGGTCGAGGCCTACGTGCTGAGCTGGGACACGCAAAAACTGTCGCAGGCGGCGCTCGAGACGCTCGCCGTCATCGCCTACCACCAGCCCGTCACGCGTGAGGTGGTCAAGGGCATCCGCGGCGTCAACTCCGACGGCGTCATCGCGTCGCTCGTTGACAAGGGCCTGGTGCGCGAGCTCGGTCGCGACCCCCAGCGCGGTCAGGCCATCATTTACGGCACGACCAACGCCTTTTTGGAGAAGTTCGGTCTGCGCTCCACCCGCGACCTGCCCGATCTGGAGCAGTTTGCCCCCGACGAGCAGTCGCGCCAGTTTATTCGCGAGCGCCTGAGCGGCCGCAGTATTCAGTCCACGCTCGAGGAGCAGGCTGAGGATCTGGACGAAGAGCGTGAGCTGCTCGATACCGATATTGATGATGTCGAGGCAGTCGGCGGCGAGGAAACGCTGTCCACCGACGACAATGCGGAGGATACGCATGACGAGGACTAACGAAGCAGGGGAGACGCGCGCCGGCGCTGCGGCGTCCAGCGCGGATGCGCACAAGTCCGACGCCCAGCCTGTCTACCCGCACACCATGCGCCTGCAGCGCTTTCTGGCACGCGCGGGCGTGGCGAGCCGCCGCGGTTCGGAGGACCTGATGACCGCCGGCCGCGTGACGGTTAACGGCGAGGTCGCGACCGAGCTGGGCACCAAGGTCGATGTCGACCGCGACCATATCGAGGTCGACGGCATGCCGGTCAAGCTCAACCAGGGCGCCGTGTACCTGATGCTCTACAAGCCGACTGGCTACCTAACCACCATGAGCGACCCACAGGAGCGCCCCTGCGTGGCCGACCTGGTCCCGCGCGACCGCTTTCCAGGCCTGTTCCCGGTGGGCCGCTTGGACCGCGACACAACGGGCCTCTTGCTCTTTACCACTGACGGCGACCTGTCGCAGGACCTGCTGCACCCCAGCAAGCATGTCTACAAGACCTACCAGGCACTCGTTGACGGACACCTGACCGATCGAGACTTGGAACCACTCCGCCGCGGCATCGAGCTCGACGACGGCCTATGCCAGCCGGCAATCTGCCGCGTCATTACCGCTCGCGAGGCCGAGGCCGTAGCTCCCCAGGGCGTCAAACCCGGCACCACCGCCGTGGAGGTCATCATCCGCGAGGGTCGCAAGAACCAGGTCAAGCGCATGCTGGGCAAGATTCACCATCCCGTGATCCGCCTGCATCGCTGTAACTTTGCCGGCCTGGAGCTCAAGGACGTGGCAAAGGGCTCGTGGCGAGAGCTCACCGACCGCGAGGTGCAGATCCTGAAGGCCGGCGGCATCTCGCCTAAGCAGGCCAGCCCCAAGCGCGGCAGCAGCAAGCCCCAGGACACGCCCGCCAGCCGCACGCGTCACCACGGCAGCCACGGCTCCGCGCCCAAGCGCAACACCTACCGCGAGCGCTACACCGGCTAGGCAGACCGCCAAGCCGCAGCGCCCGCGTCCCATACCAGCACGTCAACCACCGAAAGGAAGCATTGCATGATCGTCGCCATCGACGGCCCCGCCGGTTCCGGCAAGTCCACCATCGCCAAGGAGATTGCCCGTCAGCTGGGCTTTAACAAGCTCGATACGGGCGCCATGTATCGCGCCGTCACGTTCGCCGCGCTCGACCGCGGCATCGACCTGGACGACGAGGCGGCCATCGACGCTCTCGCCGAGCAGATCGAGATCCGCTTTACCAACGGCACCGGCGAAGACACTCGCCTGACCATCGACGGCCAGGACGCTTCGGCTGCCATCCGCACCCCGCAGGTCGACGCTAACGTGTCCAAGGTCTCGGCCTACCCGGGCGTGCGTGCAGCCATGCTCATCCATCAGCGCCGCGCCGCCGAGGACCGCGATATCGTGGCTGAGGGTCGCGACATCGGAACCGTCGTATTCCCCAACGCGCAAGTCAAGGTCTTCCTGACCGCTGACCCGCGCGAGCGCGCCCGTCGCCGCGTGCTGCAGCGCCACCAGAACGACGCCCAGCCGCTCACCAGCGAGCAGCTCGAGGCCGAGGTCGACGAGACCCTCGACGCCCTTAAGCAGCGCGACAGGCTCGACAGCAGCCGCGAGGTCGCGCCGCTTGTGCCCGCCGAGGACGCCGTGCATGTAGACTCCACCGCCCACACCATCGACGAGGTCGTCCACATTATCGAGGACCTCATCAACCAAAGGAGGTAGCCTATGCGCCTGTTTAAGCAGACGCCCGAGGATTACTACAACGCCCCTTATGCCGAGTTCCCCGCGCTCATCCGCGGCACCGTCTTCGTGGTTATGGCAATCCTTTGGGCTTTCTCAAAGCTCATGTGGCGCTGGAAGGTCGAGGACGCCGATCTGCTGTTTGAGCGCCAGGAAGGCCGCGGCAGCGTGGTCATCTGCAACCACACCTCGATGGCCGAGCTCCTGGCTGTAGAGACGGCGCTGTTCTTTGGCGGCCGCCGCATTCGACCCATTTTTAAGTCCGAGTTTGCCAAGAGCAAGATCGTACGCTGGGCCTTTAGCCGCGTTGGTGGCATCCCCGTGGAGCGTGGTACTGCCGATATGAAGTGCCTGCGTGCCGCCCAGCATGCGCTGCAGCGCGGCGAGGACGTTCTGATCTTCCCCGAGGGCACGCGCATCCGCTCGCGCGAGATCAAACCCGAGGTCCACGGCGGCTTTGCGCTCATCGCCCAGATGGGCAAGGCACCCGTGAACCCGCTCGCCATCTGTGGCTGGTCCGACATCACGCCTGCGGGCAAAAAGATCATGCGCCCCAAGAAGTGCTGGATCCGCGCCGGCAAGGCCATCTCGCTTTCCGACGCGCCGGCCGGGCTTAAGCGCACGGAGCGTCTGGCCTGGTTTGAGTCCGAGGCCATGAACCGCGTCTACGCCATGCGAGACGAGCTGTGCGCCGAGCATCCTGGCAGGTTTTAGCCATGGACGAGAACGTTATGGGCACCACCGCGGCTGCGTCCGACTGGGATGGCGCGCCCACCATCGAGATCGCAGCCCACGCCGGCACCTGCTACGGGGTGCAGCGTGCGCTCGACATGGCGCTGGCTGCCGCGCCGCAGGCAGGGGAGAGCGCTCAGGTCCATACCCTGGGTCCGCTCATCCATAACCCCATCGTGGTGAGCGAGCTCGCCGAGGCTGGCATTAGCTTGGCCGAGACCCTGGACGACGCGGCATCGGGCACCGTAATCATCCGCGCCCACGGCGTGGTGCCGCAGGTGATCGATGCGGCTCACGATCGCGGTCTTACCGTGGTCGACGCCACCTGCCCCTACGTGAAAAAGGTCCACGTGGCGGCGGAGCGCCTGGTACGCGAGGGCTATCACGTGGTAGTCGTGGGCGAGCCGGGCCATCCCGAGGTTGAGGGCATCCTGGGCCACGCCGGCGACGACGCGCAGGTCGTAAGCTGTGCCGCCGATGCGGACGCGCTGCCGCTCAAGGGCAAGGTGGGCCTCGTTGTACAGACTACCCAGACCGCACAGAACCTCGCCGACGTCGTAGCTGCCATCACGCCGCGCGTGCAGGAACTGCGCGTGATCAACACCATCTGCGCCGCTACGAGCGAGCGCCAGCAGGCCGCCGCCGCACTTGCCAACCGCTGCGACTGCATGGTCGTCGTGGGCGGCAAAAACTCCGGCAACACCCGCCGTCTGGCGCAGATCTGCGCCGACGCTTGTGAGCGCACGCATCATATCGAGGAGGCAAGCGAGCTCGAGGCCGCATGGTTTGCCAGCGCGCGCCACATCGGTATCACCGCCGGCGCTTCCACCCCGCAAGAACACATCGAACGCGCCGTCGCGCGCATCAAGGAGCTTTGCCGCTAATCATGGACCAGACCGTACCCGCATACGCCGCCGAGGTGGCCGATTACGGGCGCAGCCGCGACCCCGAGCCGGGTGAGGGCGCGCTCGTAAAGAGCGTGCGTTCCGAATCGCCCGCATGGGATGTGGGTATCGAGCCGGGCATGCGCGTGCTCACGGTCAACGGCGAGGCGCTGACCGACATGATTGTGTGGCTCTGGGAGTCCGATGACGATACCGTCGAGTTGGAGGTTTTCGACCCGCGCGACGACACCGTCACCCCCGTCGAGCTCGACCGCTTCCCAGGAGAGGACTGGGGCTTGGAGTTCGATGGGCCCATCTTCGACGGCATGCGCACCTGCGTGAACGCCTGCGTGTTCTGCTTTATGACCATGCTGCCCAAGGGCGGCCGCTCAACGCTCTATATTCGCGACGACGACTACCGCCTGAGCTTTTTGCAGGGTAACTTCGTCACGCTCACGAACCTCACCGACGAAGATGTTCAAAACGTCATCCAGCGCAACATGAGCCCCATGAACGTGTCGGTCCATGCCGTGAGCCCCGACGTCCGTCGCCGCATGATGGGACGCAACGCCCAGCGCGGCATGGACGTGCTCGAGGCCATCATGGCCGCCGGCATCGAGATCCACGCACAGATTGTGTTGTGTCCCGGCATGAACGACGGCGAGGAGCTGCAAAAGACCCTGCGCTTTTGCGAGGAACACGAGCAGATCACGAGCCTGGGCATCGTGCCGCTGGGCTTTACCAAGCACCAGAATCGCTTTACCTGGTCATACAGCGACAAACCTGAGCTCGCGCGCGAGACCATCGCCATGATCCGCCCCTTCCAGGATCGTGCCTACGAACGCTTTGGCCGCCACACCTTCCAGATGAGCGACGAGTTCTATCTGGACGCCGGCATCGAGCCTCCCGAGGCGGACTTTTACGACGGCTACCCGCAGTACTACGACGGCATCGGCATGATTCGCTCGTATCTGGACGAGACCGATGACGTGCTTGCCGCCGACGCCGAGCGTCTGGCCCACGTCCGCGCTGGCATCGCCGAGCGCAGCCAGCGTCTCCTGTGCCTCTCCGGCGCCAGCGCGCGTGACACCGTGGCGCGCTTTGTGGAGTCTCCACGGGGCCTTGCCGGCACCGTCACAGCCATCAAAAACCGCTACTTTGGAGGCAACGTGGACGTGACCGGCCTCATCGTCGCCTGCGACATCTTGGAGCAGCTGCCGCAGGACCTGTCGGGGGTTATGCTCTTTGTGCCTAAGCTCATGTTCAACGCTGACGGCATGACGCTTGACGAGTATCATCGTGACGATTTACTCGCAAGCCTTACCAGTCGCGGCGCCGAGGTTCATGTGGTGTCGACCATGCCGCATGAGCTGCTCGATACCCTGGAGCATATCCTTGGCATTATGCCCGCGGACCCTAACATTTCCACTGACCCTACCCATTAAAGGAGAGCAGATGAAACCTATCGTCGCCGTCGTCGGACGCCCCAACGTGGGCAAGTCCACGCTCGTTAACCGCCTGGCCCAGACCTCGGACGCCATCGTCCACGAGTCCCGCGGCGTCACGCGCGATCGCTCGTACCACACGGCCGATTGGAACGGCCGCGAGTTCACCATCGTCGACACGGGCGGCATCGAACCGCTCAAGAGCGATGACGTCTTCGCCACGTCCATCCGTGACCAGGCCCTCGCCGCCGCCGAGGAAGCCGCCGTCATCCTGTTTGTGGTCGACGGCCGCACCGGCGTCACCGAGGAGGACGAGTCTGTCGCTCGCATGCTCAAGCGCTGCGACAAGCCGGTCTTTCTGCTGGTGAACAAGCTCGACAACCCCGATCGCGAGAACGACAGCATCTGGGAGTTCTATTCGCTCGGCATCGGTGAGCCCACGCCGCTCTCGGCCCTGCATGGCCATGGCACGGGCGACCTGCTCGACGATATCGTGGCCCTGCTTCCGGAGGAAGAGGACGAGGTCGCCGATGAGTTCCCCGACGCGCTGAACGTCGCCATCATCGGCCGCCCCAACGCCGGCAAGTCGTCGCTGTTCAACCGCATCCTGGGCGCCGACCGCTCCATCGTGTCCAACATTGCCGGCACCACGCGCGACGCCATCGACACCGTCGTGGAGCGCAACGGCAAGCACTACCGCATGGTCGACACCGCGGGCATCCGTAAGAAGAGCACCGTGTACGAGAACATCGAGTACTACTCCATGGTCCGCGGCCTGCGTGCCATCGACCGCGCCGACGTGGCGCTGCTCGTCGTCGATGCCTCCGTGGGCGTCACCGAGCAGGACCAGAAGGTCATGGGCTTGGCCATCGAGCGCGGCTGCGCCATCGTGGTACTGCTCAACAAGTGGGATCTGCTCGACGACGACCGCAAGCGCGAGGCCTGCATGGAGACAGTCGACCGCCGTCTGGGCGTCATGGCTCCCTGGGCTCAGTACCTGCGCATCTCGGCCCTGACCGGCCGTAGCGTCGGGAAGATCTGGGCGATGGTCGACGCCGCCGAGAAGACGCGCTCGCAGAAGATCAGCACCTCACGCCTCAACACGTTCCTCACCGACCTGCGCGAGTTCGGTCATACCGTGGTGGACGGCAAGCGCCGCCTGCGTATGCACTATGTGACCCAGACGGGCGTCAACCCGCCGACGTTCACGTTCTTCGTCAACCACAGCGACCTGGTCAACGACACCTACCAGCGATACGTAGAGAACCGCATGCGCTCGACCTTCGACTTTGCCGGCACGCCCATTCGACTCTTCTTTAGGAAGAAGGAGCAAAAGGATGCATAATCCGATTCTTCTGACCGCCATCTGCGCCGTGGTCTCGTTCTTTATCGGAGCGATTCCGTTTGGCCTGATCTTGGGCCGCGTGTTCAACCACACGGACATTCGCAAGGCGGGCTCCGGCAACATCGGCACCACCAACGCGCTGCGCGTGGCCGGCCCCAAGGTGGCCGCGCTCACGCTGCTGCTCGACTGCCTTAAGGGCGCCATCTGCGTCCTTATCGCGCGTCCGCTCATTGCCGACTTGGGCTATGGCTTCCCCGTGAGCATTATGGCCCCCGGCGCCGCCGGCGACTGGATGCTCGGCGTCATCTGCCTGGCAGCCGTGTGGGGCCATATCTTCTCGCCCTACCTCAACTTCCATGGCGGCAAGGGCATCGCAGTTGGTCTGGGCGTCATCCTCGCCTGGTACTGGCCCATCGGACTTTCGCTGTTGGGCATGTTTATCGTGGCCGTCGCCATCACCAAGTTTGTGTCGGTGGGCTCGCTTGCCGCGGCCATCGGTCTTCCCATCGCTGCCTGCGCGGTCTTTCCGTACAGCAACCTCGGACTTAAGTTTTGCATGGCGCTGATCGGCATTACTGTGGTGTGGGCCCATCGTGCGAACATCAAAAAGCTCATGACGGGTAAGGAGTCCAAGCTCTCGTTTACCAAGCGCGTCACCGAGCCCGACGATAAGTAGGAGAGAGTCATGAATGTTGCGCTGATTGGCTCCGGCTCCTGGGGAACCGCCGTCGCGGGCCTTGCCGCCGCGCGGGCCGAGCGCGTGACCATGTGGGCCCACAGCGAGCAGACGGCCGCCGGTATTAACGGCGAGCACCGAAACCCTCGCTATCTGGTGGGCTACGAGCTGCCGGACAACGTGGTGGCAACGACCGAGCTCGCCCAGGCGCTCGACGGTGCCGATGCGATCATCTTTGCCGTGCCTTCGACGCACCTGCGCGACGTCTGCCACCAGGCGGCGCCGTACATCGCGGACGAGACGCCGGTTCTGTGCCTCACCAAGGGCATTGAACCCGAGTCCGGCCTGCTCATGAGCGAGGTCATCGCCAGCGAGATCGGCAACGAAGCACGTGTCGCGGCGCTTTCGGGCCCCAACCATGCTGAGGAAATCTGCCGCGGCGGACTTTCTGCCGCCGTCATCGCCAGCAAAAATCCGCAGATAGGGGAGACCTTTAAGGACCTGCTCCTGTCCACGGCCTTCCGCATCTACCTCTCGCAAGACATGACCGGTGTCGAGGTTTGCGGCGCCATGAAAAATGTCATCGCCATCGTGTGCGGCATCTCCGCCGGCTCGGGCGCAGGCGACAACACGCTTGCCCTTATCATGACGCGCGGTCTGGCCGAGATCAGCCGTCTGGTGCACGCCCGCGGCGGTCAAGCTATGACCTGTATGGGACTTGCCGGCATGGGCGACCTCATTGCCACCTGCACCTCGGAGCATTCACGCAACCGCACCTTTGGCTACGAGTTTGCCCACGGCGTGTCGCTCGACGAGTATCAGGAGCGCACGCATATGGTGGTCGAGGGCGCCGTCGCGGCCCGCAGCGTGAGCGAGCTTGCCCGTTCACTGGGCGTAGACATTCCGCTCACCTTTGCCGTGGAGCAAACGCTCTACAACGGTGTTACTTTGGATAGGGCACTCGAGATTCTTACCGATCGCGTCCCTTCTCAAGAGTTCTACGGACTCACCGACTAGCGCAGAAAGGCTTCTACCATGGGTTCCATTAAAATCGCTCCGTCCGTCCTTTCGGCCGACATGGCCAACCTCAAGGGCGAGCTCGACAAAATCTCCGGCGCCGACTACGTGCACTTCGACGTTATGGACGGTCACTTTACCGGCAACCTCACCTTTGGCGTTGACATCCTTAAGGCCGTCAAGCGCTCCACCGATGTACCGGTCGACGCACACCTCATGGTGTCGAACCCCGACGAAACGGTCGATTGGTACGCCGACGCCGGTGCCGACATGATCACCGTGCACTACGAGGCCTCCACGCACCTGCACCGCACGCTCACCCATCTGCAGCAGCGCGGCGTCAAGGCCGGCGTGGTGCTCAACCCCGCCACCCCCGTCTGCGTGCTCGATAGCATCATCGACATTGTTGATATGGTGCTGCTGATGAGCGTGAACCCCGGCTTTGGCGGCCAGAGCTTTATCCCCGGTACCATTGCCAAACTGCACGAGCTCAAGGCCATGTGCGAGCGCCACGGCGTTTCGCCCATGATCGAGGTCGACGGCGGCATTTCTTCCAAGAACATCGCCGAGGTTGTCAAGGCTGGTGCCAACGTTCTCGTGGCCGGTTCCGCCGTATTTAAGTCCGAAGATCCCGCCGCTGAGGTTGCGCTGCTGCAGAAGCTGGGCAACGAGGCTGCACAGGAGGCATAAATCCTTATGACCGCAGGTCAAAACCGCATACCCGTGAATCTTGACTATGCCGCCTCGACGCCCATGCGCGCCGAGGCGCTCCTTGCGCAGCGCGAATATGACGACAGCGAGCTTGCCGGCGTCAACCCCAACTCGCTGCATTCGCTCGGCCGCAAGGCTGCCGCGCGTCTGGAGGTTGCACGTCGCGAGATCGCCCGCAGCTTTGGCGCGCGCGTTCGCCCGTCTGAGATTGTTCTGACCAACGGCGGCACCGAAGCCAACCAGCTGGCGCTACTCGGTCTTGCCGAGGGTGCACGTCAGCGCGACCGCAAGCGCGATCGTGTGATCGTTTCGGCCATCGAGCACGATTCGATTCTGGACAACCTGCCGCTGCTGCGTGCCGCCGGCTTTACCGTCGACCTGGTGCAGCCCTGCCGCGCGGGCTACATTGAGCCTGCCACGCTTGTCGAGCTGCTAGGCGACGACGTGGCGCTCGTGAGCATTATGGTTGCTAACAACGAGACCGGCGTGGTGCAGCCCATCCGCGAGCTGGCCGCGGCCGCACATGCTGCCGGCGCCCTGTTTCATACCGATGCCATCCAAGGCTACTTGCACATTCCGCTCGATGTCACCGAGCTGGGAGTTGACGCCATGACCGTTGCCGCGCACAAGATCGGTGGCCCCGTGGCATCCGGCGCGCTCTTCCTTAAGAGCCGCACGCCGCTGCGCCCCCGCATCTTTGGCGGCGGACAGGAAGCCGGACGACGTGCCGGCACGCAGGACCTGCGCACGCAGCTGGCCTTTGCCGCTGCCGCCCGAACGCTGGCGCCCCATGTGGCCCAGGAGCGTGCAACGCTGCAAGCCCTTTCCGACAAGCTCTACACCACGCTTACGGCCCATCCGCGTATTCATGCCACCATGGGCGACTACGCGCAGGCTGACCGTCTGCCCGGCATGGTATCGATCTACATTGACGGCATGGACTCCGAGGAGCTCATCATCAAGCTCGACGCCGCCGGCTTTGAGGTTTCGGCCGGATCGGCTTGCTCGAGCGGCAGTATGGATCCGAGCCATGTTTTGAGCGCGATGGGTATTGGCCGCGAGCAGGCATTGGGCGCACTGCGCATTTCCTTTGATGACCGCGTGAATCCGGACGATCTGGACGAGTTTGCCCAGACGCTACTCTCGATCGTAGGCGCCGCATGATCGTCGCCGAACTCGAGCGCGCCCTGCTTACGCGCTATCCCAAGACAGATGCCGAGAGCTGGGATCACGTAGGTCTCTCCATTGGCGATCCAGCCGCGGAGATTACCGGTGTTGCCTGCGCACTCGATGCGACCGAAGCCAATGTGCACCGCGCCCAGGAGGCCGGCGCCAACGTACTGCTAACGCATCATCCCATCTATATCAAGGCGCCCGAGGCGTTTTGTCCGTCGGATTCCGCACGCCCCCAATGCAGCGCGGCGCTCTACGAGGCAGCGCGTTGCGGCGTGAGCATTATCTCGCTCCACACCAACCTGGACCGCTCGCACGAAGCCCGCATCTGCCTGAGCGAGCTGCTGGGTGCCGCACCCGTGAGCTCACTGGAGCACGTGGACGACCCCGAGACCACCGGCCTGGGCGCGCTTGCAACGCTCAACGACCCGTGCACGCTGCGCAATCTTGCCACCCGTGCTGTCACAGCCTTCGGCAGCGACCCGCGTGTGTGGGGCGAAGCCGATCGCCCGTGCCGCACCGTCGCCATTTTGGGCGGCTCCCTGGGCGACTTTGGAGAGCTCGCCATCGCCGCAGGCGCAGATGTTGTCGTGACGGGCGAGGCAGGCTACCACGTGGCGCAAGACCTTACCTTGCGCGGACTGCCGGTGATCTTGCTCGGCCACGACCGCTCCGAGGAGCCGTTCGTTGATATATTGATGAACTCTGCAGTTGACGCCGGGGTCGACCCCCGTCATGCGATTAGAATACTGAACCCTTGCCAATGGTGGACTGTGACAAAAGGAGAGAACTTATGAGCGCCGGCGCTACGCTACTCAAGCTGCAACAGATCGATTTGGAGCTCGCCCGCAACAAGAGCGAACTTGCCAATATGCCGGAGCTCAAGGAGCTCGCTTCCAAGCGCAAGACCTATGTGAAGCTCAAGTCCGAGATGACCAAGCTCTACGCCCAGCGCAAGGATCTGGACATTGAGCTCGACGATCTCAACACCACCGAGATTCAGACCAACAACGCCATCGAGGCTGCCAAGAAGCGCCACGTCGACGGCTCCGACTACCGCGAGGTTCAGGACCTGGAGAATGAACTCGCCACCCTGGCCAAGCGTCTGGACAAGATTGAGCACACCCGCAAGGACGTCGTTGTCGCCCATAAGGAGGCGCTCGACCGCGAGGCCCGCGCACAGGCAATCATCGCCAAGTTCGAGGAGGGCGTGAAGGCCGATACCAAGGCCGCCCGCGCCAAGGCTGCCGACCTGCAGGCTCAGATTGACGCCGCCACTAAGGAGCGCACCGCGCTTGCCGCCACACTGCCGGCCGACGTGCTCACCGACTACGAGCGTCTGCTCAAGCAGTTCCGCGGCCTGGCCGTCGAGACTATCCAGGGCAACATCCCCACGGTTTGCCACACCGCGCTGCAGGCATCGTCCATGAGCGACCTCAACCATGACGGCAGCGAGATTACGCACTGCCCGTACTGCCACCGCCTCCTGGTACTCCCGAGCAAGGAAGCCTAGCGATGACGGCGGCATCCAACAATTCAATGCAACTTGAGGGAAAAACGATCCTGCTGGGCATTACCGGCGGGATCGCCGCCTATAAGTCGTGCAATATCGTGCGCCTGCTGCAAAAGCGCGGCGCGCGCGTCAAGGTCGTTATGAGCGAGCATGCCACCGAGTTTGTGGGCCCGCTCACCTTCCGTGCGCTCACCAACGAGCCCGTCGCCGTGGGTCTGTTCGACGACCCCTCCGACCCCATCCACCACATTTCGCTGGCGCAGGAGCCCGATCTGGTGGTCGTGGCGCCCGCGACGGCCAATATCATCGCCAAGATGGCCAACGGCATCGCCGACGACCTCATCTCCACCACGCTACTTGCGACGCCGCGACCCATCGTGATCGCACCCGCTATGAACAACGGCATGTGGAAGGCGCCGGCGACACAAGCAAACATGTCCACGCTGCGCGAGCGCGGTGTCCATGTGGTGGGACCCGGCAGCGGCTACCTTGCCTGCGGCGACGTGGACACGGGACGCATGAGCGAGCCCGAGGACATCGTCGAGGCTGTCTGTGAGGTGCTCAACCCCGCGCCTCAGGACCTGACAGGCAAGCGCATCGTGATTACCGCCGGCCCCACGCACGAGCCGATCGACCCGGTGCGTTTCATCGGTAACCGGTCGTCGGGCAAGATGGGCATCGCCCTGGCGGGGGAGGCCGCACACCGCGGTGCCGAGGTCACGCTCGTGTTGGGACCGACATCGCTCGATGTGCCCCGCGGCGTGGAGTGCGTACGCGTACAGACCGCCGCAGAGATGCTGCAGGCGGCACTGAGCGCCTTCCAGACGGCCGATGCGGCCATTTGCGCGGCCGCCGTCGCCGACTACACCCCCGCAGCCCCTGCCAACCATAAGCTCAAAAAGGCCAACGAGCGCTTGGATCGCATCGAACTGGTCGAGACGGTCGATATCTTGGCCGAGCTCTCGCGCCAGAAGGGGGAACGGTGCGTGATTGGCTTTGCGGCCGAGACCGATAACGTTATCGAGTACGCCAAGCGCAAATTGGCCCGCAAGGGCTGCGATGCCATTATCGCCAACGATGTCTCGCGCGCCGATTCGGGCTTTGGAACCGATACCAACAAGGCCTGGATTGTGAGCACAACGGGTACGCAAGAACTTCCCGTGCTAACAAAACCCCAGCTCGCAGATACAATTTTGAACTTGCTTCAAAATTTGTAAAAAAGTTCTTGCACAAGGACAAAGTTTCGGGTTAATATACTCCCTGTTGCGAGCGAGAGCAGAGCAACAAACAAAAGCTTCGGGACGTGGCGCAGCTTGGTAGCGCACTTGACTGGGGGTCAAGGGGTCGCTGGTTCGAATCCAGTCGTCCCGACCAGAAGTTTGCAGGTCAGGCACCTAGTGCCTGACCTTTTTTGTTTTAAGTAATTGCTTAAATTTGATTAATCAACAGGGTGCCAAAAATCCACCTGCGCGATAATCGCTTTTTGCGGCTACTTGCGCGTTTTGCACACGCTTGAGCCGATTTAATAACGCGATATGAATCTACATACGCGTAGCTGGTATACAGCCGAGTACAGGCTGTATTTATCGCGGCGATTTACACAGATATAGCGACTATAACGAACAAGCGTGTCGCTGTATTTATTCCAGTAGTTCACTTGATCGGTGGACAAGTGATCCATCACCTTAAGAATTGGCATAAAAAAAGCCCGCGCAAGATGAACTGCCTCCCATTTCTTGGACATGAGAAATGGGAGGCTTTCTTTATGCGCG